>JAJFGM010000319.1 GCA_021776145.1 Kiloniellaceae bacterium
AGGCATCATCGAATTTCTGTTGCGTGCCAAGCCAGATGAACTTGTTGCGGCGGATGTCGATGTCGGGTTTGAAGACCTCGGCGAAGCGGGTGCGGGTCTTCGAGTTGATGCCGTCGCAGGCGACCACCAGGTCGGCTTCGAGGTAAGGTTCGATGTCTTCGATCTCGGTTTCGAAGACCAGTTCGACGCCGAGATCGAGGGCCCGCGCCTGCAGAATGTTGAGCAGCTTCCTGCGGCCGATGCCACAAAAACCATGGCCGCCAGAGACGTGGGTCTCGCCGCCGATGTGTACGGCGACATCGTCCCAATAGGCGAAATTGTCGCGGATGGCTTCGGCGCTCGCGGCGTCGTTGAGGCGGAAATTGTCGAGGGTCTCTTGCGAGAAGACGACGCCCCAGCCGAAGGTGTCGTCGGGCCGGTTGCGCTCGATGACGCGGATCTCGTGCGCCGGGTCGCGCAGCTTCATGCTGATGGCGAAATAGAGCCCCGCGGGGCCGCCGCCCAAACATACGACACGCATGGCGGTCTCCTGATCCGGGCCCTGTTGGTCGCCCCCATTCGGGACTCCCCCACTATTCGGAAAACTGGGCCAGTGAACCGCGACGTTAACGTTTCAAGTTTAAAATTTCAAGGATAAAAGTTTAAGCTTGAAATAGTTAATTGAAAGTTAACCCGGGAACTCCTGTAGCCGGGGGGTACCTGTTGCCGTGGGTTGAGTTCAATAAATTCCGGCTTCCAACCCGGCGGCCATGAGCAGGCCGAACTCGCGGCACCGCGGCACGAATTCCGCGTCGAAATCGCCGCGGCAGATCAGGGGTTCGGTGATGGCGCGCCAGCGCAAACCCGTGACGATAGTCTCGACGCCGCGCCGGGTCCCGGTGCCGTCGTGCCCGGCGCGGATGCACAGGGCATAAGGCAGGCCCTGGGTCTCTTCCAGGCAGGGATAATAGATGCGGTCGAAGAAGTCCTTCAACGCGCCGCTCATATAGCCGAGGTTTTCGGTCGTCGCCAAGATGATGGCCTGCGCCGCCAGTACGTCGGCGGGCCCGGCCTCGAAGGGGTTGCGGAGAGTGACTTCGACAGCGTCCACCTCGGGGTCGCGGGCACCTTCGAGGAGCGCGTCGCGCAGGCGCCGGGTATTGGGCGAGGGCGCGTGGGCGACAATGAGAAGGCGTTTATGAGTCATCGATCCGCTTTTCCCTGCCGCCGGTCTTTCAGGCCATGGCGGCGAAGACTTCGCTGGAGCCGCGCCAGATCATGTCGATGGCGACATAGGCGACGACCAGAAGTCCGGCATAGGCCAGCCAGCGATGGCGCTCCAGCATGCAGGCCAGATAGTTGGCGGCGCAGCCCATGAGAATGATCGACAGGACCAGACCGAAAACCAGCATGCCCGGCGCGCCGTGCGCGGCGCCGGCCACCGCCAGGACATTGTCCAGCGACATGGTGGCGTCGGCGATGATGATGCTGAACATGGCGCTGCCCATGGTCTTGGTCGGTACGGCGGCGGCGGCGGCGCCACCGCCCGGCATGCCGTCGGCGAGTTCCATCTCCGCGCCGCCCTCGCCCCCAGCGCTGTCGATCTCGGGGCCGGTGAGGACGCCGGATCGGATCTCGCGCCACATCTTATAGGCCACCCACAGCAGCAGAACGCCACCGGCCAGGGTCATGCCGATGAGATGCAAGAGCTGATAGGTGAAGATCGAAAAGACGATGCGCAGCACCGTGGCACCGACGATGCCCATGAGAATGGCGCGGCGGCGCATTTCCGGCGGCAAACCGGCGGCGGCCAGACCGATGATGATGGCGTTGTCGCCCGACATCACCAGATCGATGAAGACGATCGAGGTGAAAGCCGTGACGTCGAAGGTCAGCAGAGAGTCGAGCCAGTCCATGCGCGTCCAACATCGCCCGCCTAGCGGGCCTGCCCCCCGGCTTGGCGCAACTCGGGAACGGCGGCCCCGGTCTGCGCGTCTTCGAGGATCATGTCCGAGGCCTTTTCGCCGATCATGATGGCCGGGGCGTTGGTATTGCCCGAGGTGATCGTCGGCATGATCGAGGCATCGGCCACTCTCAGTCCCCCTATCCCATGCACCCGCAGGCGGTCGTCGACCACGGCCTGCGAATCGGCGCCCATCTTACAGGTCCCGACGGGGTGATAAATCGTTTGTGCGACTTCGCGCGCGCCGTCGAGGATCTCGGCGTCGCTGACGAACTGCGGCCCGGGGCGGAACTCCGCCGCGATATAGGGCGCCAAGGCCCGCGTCTCGGTCAGGCGGCGGGTGAATTTGACGGCGGTGACGGCCATGCGCCGATCCAATTCCGTGGACAGATACCTTGGGTGGATTGCCGGATATTCACCGGGGTTTGCGCTCTTCAGGCGAATCTGGCCGCGGCTACCCGGCCGTAGCTGGCAAACCGACAGGGCCATGGCGGAGAACTTGTGGGTGCCTTCGCCAGGGGAATCGGCGCTCCATGGCTGAACATGGTATTGAATGTCCGGTGTTTCCAGGGCCGCTTCGGTTTTAGCGAAGATGCAGACCTGGCTGGCCCCCATGCTCAGGGGGCCCTTGCGCGCCAAGGCAAACTCGATGCCCATGGCGGCGCGGCGCAGGGGATTGCGCAGCGCGTCGTTCAAGGTGACCGGCCTAGACGTCTTGTAGACGCAACGCAGTTGCAAGTGATCCTGCAGGTTCGCGCCGATCCCGGGCAGATCATGGGCGACCGCTATGCCTTTTTCGCGCAGGTGGTCTTGCGGACCGATGCCCGACGGCATCAAAAACTGCGGCGAGTTGATGGCACCGCCGGCGAGAATGATCTCGCCGCGACACTGCGCCGCATGCTCGCGACCGCCCTGTTCATAGATTAGCCCGGTCGCCTGGCAGCCCTGCAGGACGAGGCGCTGGACCAGGGCATGGGTTTCGATCCGCAGGTTGCGGCGGGCGCGCGCCGGGCGCAAGTAGCCGACCGCGGTGCTGCAGCGTAGACCGTTGCGGGCGGTGAGTTGAAAATAGCCGGCGCCTTCCTGGTCGATGCCGTTGAAGTCGTCGCTGCGCGGAATGCCAAGTTCCTCCGCGGCATCGATCACCACGTCGCAGATCTCGCGGCGAATACGGATATCCGAGACCGCCAGGGGGCCGCCGGCACCGTGGTGCGCGTCGGCGCCGCGCTCCTGGTCCTCGGCCCGTTTGAAGTAGGGCAGGACATCCTCGAAGCCCCAGCCGCGATTGCCCATCTGCCGCCACTGGTCGAAATCCTGCGCCTGACCGCGAACGTACAACAGCCCGTTGATCGAACTCGAGCCGCCGAGCACCTTTCCGCGCGGCCACTGCAGGCTGCGGCTGCCGAGGCCAGGGTCGGCCTCGGTGCGGTAGTACCAGTCGGTCATGGGGTTGTGGATGGTCTTGAAGTAGCCGACGGGAATGTGAATCCAGGGATTCCAGTCGCGCCCGCCGGCCTCGAGCAGCAGGACACGCGTCGCCGGGTCGGCGGAGAGCCGGTTGGCGAGGACGCAGCCGGCAGAACCGGCGTCGACAATGATGTAGTCGAAGGCTTGCCCCTCTGCGGGCATCTTCAAACCCTCCGTGACTCGACGCGGGGCGCTTGGCTGGACTTTCGCGCCGGCCAATCGCTACGCACTGGATAGCTAATGAACGTTAACAATGTTGCACGTCATAATTGGGCGTGCATTATTGAAAAATTAATGTCTCATTATTGAGACAAACAGAGCCAATCAATCTACTTCCTCAAAGGCGTGGTCCCGGAGTGGGACCTGAAGGACATCTATATCGGCATGATGCAGTTCATGGTGGTCCAGTTGATCGGTCTGCTGCTGATCGTCTTCTTTCCGCGGATCGCCCTCTGGCTGCCGAGCGTCATGTACGACAACTGAACGGCGGATTGCGATGACCGGCGCGCCGCAAAACGTCAAGGGATCGCGCTCCATCCGCGTGCTGGAAGTGCTCGAGGCCGTGGTTGCCTCGCCGACGCCGCTGGGCGTCAGCGAACTGATGGCGGCAACCGGCCTGCCGCGCGCCAGCCTGCACCGCATCCTCAACCTGCTGGACGAAAGCGGCTACCTGCGGACCGGGCAACGCGGCAAGGGCGTTGTCGGCGGACCGCGGCTGCTTGAACTGGCGCAGTCGACATTGACCGCCGGACACGAGCGGGCGCATCGTCATGGCGTGTTGTCGGTGCTGTCGCGGCAAATCGGCGAGACCTGCAACATGTCGGTGCCCGACGGCGACGCCATGGTCTATTTCGACGGGGTCGAGACGGAATGGCCCTTGCGCCACCAACTGCCGGTCGGCACGCGCGTACCGCTGCACTGCACGGCGGCCGGCAAACTCTACCTCAGCCGCCTCGGCCCGCGCAGCCGCGACAAGTTGTTGTCGGTGTTGCCCTTGCCGCGCCACACGCCCAATAGCATCACCGACCGCGCGGGCCTGGAAGCGGCCCTTGTCGACATCGGCCGCGAGGGCGTCGGCTGCGACAACAGCGAATTCATCGAGGATATGGTGGCGATCGCCGTCCCGGTGACCGACAGCGCGGGGCGCATGATGGCGGCGCTTGCCTTTCACGCACCGACCGTGCGCATGAACCTGGGCGCGGCCCGCAAGCACCTGCCGGCCATGCGCGCGGCGGCCAAGGCGTTGTCCGATGGCGCCGACGCCAAGAGCGACGCGGCAGACCGTCAGCCGAGCGACGAGGGGCGCCGATGGCCCTCCGGCAACCAATCCCAGCCTTGATCCAGGAGCCCAAAGAGCATGGCCGTCGCCTCGATGGCTGGGGGGCGAGATCGAGGTGCCGCCCGAGGTGGTGGCAGCGGCGGCCGAGCAGTTGTCGACGCGGATCAAGGACGACCTGCGCTTTGCCCATGACCGCGTGCGCCGCTTCGCCGAGGCGCAGATGGCCAGCATCGAGGACTTCGACGCCGTGCTTTCGCCAGGGCCGCGCCGCGCGTAGCTTGTGGGGCGCCCACCCCCCATTGGGCTCGACTGGGGCGTCACGCGCTCCTTGCCCTGGCAAAATTCGCTCCCGCCGAGGCCATAACCCCTATGTAAAAAGGCCCTAGCAAGATGCCCAATCCTTTCGATCTCGATGGCAAGGTCGCCGTCGTTACCGGCGCAAGCTCAGGTATCGGCCGTGCCCTGGCCAGCGCCCTTGCCGAGGCGGGTGCCGCCGTCGTGCTGGCGGCGCGGCGGCTGGAGGCCCTCGAAACCGCGGCCGCCGAATTCACCGCTGGCGGAGGCCGTGCCGCCGCGGTCGCCCTCGACCTCGGCGACCACCACAAGCTGGGGGACGCGGCGGCGCGCCTGGCCCAGCCCTTCACGGCGCCCGACATCCTGGTCAACGTCGCCGGGGTCAACTTTCGCGAGCCCTGGGACGAGATCACGCCCGAGAGCTGGGATCGGACCCAGGCGATCAATCTGGCGGTGCCGTTTTTCCTCGCCCGCGCGCTCATCGGGCCGATGCGAGACAAGGGCTGGGGCCGCATCATCAACATCGCCTCGCTGCAGTCGGTGCGGGCCCTGCCGCGCGGCCTTGCTTACGGTGCCTCTAAGGGCGGGGTCGCACAGTTGACCCGCGCCATGGCCGAGGCCTGGTCGCCGATGGGCATTACCGCCAACGCCATCGCACCGGGCTTTTTTCCGACCGAGTTGACGGCGCCGGTCTTCGCCGATGCCGCGCGCGCCGCCGAACTCGCGGCGCAAACCGCCGTCGGCCGCAACGGCCAGCTCGAGGACCTGCGGGGCACCGCCGTTTACCTGGCGGCGCCGGCGTCCGACTATGTCACCGGACAAGTTATTTTTGTCGACGGCGGCTTTACGGCAAAATGAAGCCGCGCGCGGCGCGCAATGAGGGGGCCACGATATGAAGGCGTTGGTTTACACCGGAACCGAAAGCACGGAATACCGCGACGAGCCCGAGCCTACGCCGGGTCCGAACGATGCCCTGATCGCGGTCGACGCCGTCGGCATCTGCGGCTCCGACATGCATGCCTGGCACGGTCATGACGCGCGCCGGGTGCCGCCGTTGATCCTCGGTCACGAGTTGGCCGGACGGGTGCTCGAGGGCGACCGCGCCGGCCAGGCGGTGGTCGTCAATCCCTTGATCGCCTGCGGCACCTGCCGTTACTGCCGCGCCGGGCGGACCAACATTTGCCCCGATCGCGAGCTCATCGGCCTGCGCCTGCCCGGCGCCTTCGCCGAGCGTGTCGCGGTGCCGCAAAGCAACCTCATTGCCCTGCCGGACGGCATGGACCCGGCAAGGGCCGCCTTGACCGAGCCCTGCGCCACGGCCTGGCACGGCATCGCCTTGGCGACACCGCACCTGCATGTATCGCCAGGCGATGGCGAGGCGCTGGTTATCGGCGGTGGTTCGGTCGGCCTGTTGGCGGCGCTCATTCTCGGCCATCACGGATGGGGCCGGGTGCGCCTGGCCGAAACCAATGCGCTGCGCCGCTCCACGGCCGCGGCCGCCGGCGTCGAGGTTTTCGATCCGCTGAATGCGCCTTCCGGTCAAAACGGGGCCGAGGCGGACTGGGCCGACCTGGTCGTCGATGCCGTGGGCAGCCGGGCGACGCGCGCCGCCGCCATCGCCGCCGCGTGTCCCGGCGGCGTCATCTCGCACATCGGCCTGCAGGAGCCGGGCGGCGATTTCGATGCCCGCACCCTGACGCTGACCGAGATCACTTTCCTCGGCGTCTACACCTACACCCCGGCCGACCTCGAAGCCTCGTTGGCGGCCTTGCACGCGGGGCACTTGGGCAAGCTCGCATGGATCGAGGAACGCCCGCTGATCGACGGCGGCCAGGCCTTCGTCGACCTCGACCAGGGCGCGACCCCGGCGGCCAAGATCATATTGCGGCCTTAGTTTCGACGCGCCGAGGCCTGAACGTTGCCGGCCCGCGCCCCCAGATGGGAACGCGGGCCGGCGGTATTGTCGTGACCTGAAATTACGCGGCCAGCGCCGTTGCCGGATCGATGTAGTCGTAGCCGAGGTCGCGCGCCACGGCTTCGCAGGTCACCTGGCCCTTGAAGACGTTGAGGCCGGCGAGGAAGTTGGGGTTCGCCAGCAGGGCGGCTTTGAAGCCCTTGTCGGCCAGCGCCAGAACATAGGGCAGGGTGACGTTGTTGAGGGCGTAGGTCGAGGTGCGCGGCACGCCGCCCGGCATGTTGGCGACGCAGTAGTGGACGACGCCGTCGACCACATAGGTCGGGTCTTCGTGGGTTGTCGCTTTCGAGGTCTCGAAGCAGCCGCCCTGATCGATGGCGACATCTGCCAGCACCGAACCGGTCTTCATGCGGCTGACCAGATCGGCGGTCACCAGCTTCGGCGCCGCGGCGCCGACGACGAGCACCGCACCGACCACGAGATCGGCGTCGAGAACCTGCCGTTCGATGGCGGCACGGGTCGAATAGACGGTCTTCAGGCCATGTCCGAAGCGGTGCGACAGGCGCCCCAGGACATCGACGTTGCGGTCCAACACGACCACTTCGGCGCCGAGGCCGAGGGCCATCTCGATGGCGTTCTCGCCGACAACGCCGCCGCCGATGACGACGACCTTGCCCGGCTCCACGCCCGGCACGCCGCCAAGCAGAATGCCCGAGCCGCCGTGCGCCCGCTCCAGCGCCGTGGCGCCGGCCTGGACCGCCAGGCGGCCGGCGACTTGCGACATCGGCGCCAGCAGCGGCAGGCCGCCGTGAGAGTCGGTGACCGTTTCATACGCAATGCAGGTGGCGCCGCTGGCGACCAGGTCTTTGGTCTGTTCGGGATCGGGGGCCAGATGCAGATAGGTAAAGAGTACCTGATCGCGGCGCAGCAGGGCGCGCTCGCGGGCCAGGGGTTCCTTGACCTTGACGATCATATCGGCCGCGGCAAAGACCGCGCCGGCGTCGCCGGCGATCTCGGCGCCGGCTGCCTGGTAGCTCTCGTCAGAGGCGCCGATGCCGATGCCGGCCTGGCTCTCGACCATGACCCGATGGCCGTGGGCGATGGCTTCGCTGGCGCTTTCCGGTGTCAGGCCGACGCGGTATTCGTGGTTCTTGATCTCTTTGGGAACGCCGATGAGCATAGTTGCCTCCCGCATCGCGCTGTCTGGTCCGTATCCCTCTGGGGGATCTCGGAAGCTAGGCCGGAAAGGATCCGCATGTCCTTGCAAACTGCGCCGTGAAATGGCAACCTTTTCGCAGAAAATGCGGCGTATTTAAGAAAGAGCCGAAGAAAATTGCGTTGATTGAACTCGACGAGACGGATCGCTGGATCGTTGGCCTGCTGCAGGGCGACGGCCGCATGACCAATGCGGAACTGGCCGTGCGCGTGCATCGCTCGGAATCCGCCTGCCTGCGGCGCGTGCGCCGGTTGGAGAACGAAGGCGTCATCGAGGGCTACGTCGCCCTGGTCGGCCAGGCCGCCATCGGCCGGCCGGTCGACATCTTCGTCGAGATCTCCCTGTCAGGACAAAGCGAGAGGCTCCTCGATGCCTTCGAGGCCGCGGTGCTGAATTGTCCCGGCGTCATGGCCTGCCATTTGATGTCGGGCGACGCCGACTACCTGTTGCACGTCGTCGCCGCAGACACCGCCGACTACGAGCGCATCCACCGCCGCGAACTCTCGGCCCTGCCCGGCGTCAGCCGCATCCGCTCCAGCTTTGCCCTGCGCACGGTCTGCAAGAAGACCGCTTTCGAGCTGGACTAGATGTGGAGCGTCATCCGTTCACTTGGAATCGCTTTCAGCGATCCAAGTGAACGGATATAGACACTCTAACTCGTTAATGTGTCGAGCCACTAGGGGCGCCCGCATGGTGACAATCTACGTCGATGCCGATGCCTGTCCGGTCAAGGACGAGATCGGCCGCGTTGCCTTGCGGCACGGCCTGAAGACCTTTCTGGTCAGCGACGGCGGCTTGCGCCCGAGCCAATACCCCTTCGCCGAAGTCGTAATCGTCACCCAGGGCGCCGACGCCGCCGATGACTGGATCGCCGAGCGCGTCGCAAAGGCCGACATCTGCGTCACCAACGACATTCCCCTGGCGGCGCGCTGCCTGGAGGCCGGTGCTTTGGCGCTGAAACCCAATGGCGACCCCTTCAGCGAGGATGCCATCGGCATGGCATTGGCTACACGCACGCTGATGCAGGGCCTGCGCGACAGCGGCGAGATCACCGGCGGCCCCAGACCCTTTGGCAAGGCCGACCGCTCGCAGTTCCTCAACCGCCTGGAATCCGCCATACAGGCGGCCAAACGCCTGAGGTAGAGACGGCCCATGTTGATCATCTTTGCCGGGCTGCCCGGCGCCGGCAAAACGACTCTCTCGACCGAGCTGGCGCGCCGTGCCGGGGCGACCTACCTGCGAATCGACTCGATCGAGCAGGCGATGCGCAAGTCCAGCCTCGGAATTCATCCCGCCGAGGATGCCGGCTATGGGGTTGGCTATGCCTTGGCGGAAGACAACTTGCGTTTGGGCCGAACGGTTGTCGCCGATTCGGTCAACCCACTGGAGCTGACAAGAAATGACTGGCGGCAAGCAGCCGAGCGGGCGGGCCGCAAGGCAATCGATATCGAGGTCATCTGTTCCGATCCGCTTGAACATCGAAGACGAGTTGAAATCCGTGGCTCCGATATCGTCGGCCCGACGCCGCCAAGCTGGCAGGATGTTGTCGACCGCGAGTATCACGCTTGGACCCGCGCGCCTATCGTCATCGACACCGCCAGCAAATCCGTCGAACAATCCGTTGACGAGCTCTGGTCGCGGGTGTCTGGCCTGTTGCCACAAGGCGCGCATTGAAACGAGGACGGGTGCGTTCCATAGCCGGCGCGGCTTCGCCTTCGCTGGGCGATCAAGCGCACGTCTTTGCCAGTGGAATAAAACCAAAGAGCCGCGCCGGACGTATATGGGAACATGACCTTACGCAACCGTGGCGGATTTTTAGGCCTGGGCCTCCTATTCTCGGCGCTTCTCGGGGCCTGTTCGCCCTTGGGTGCGCTCAATATCGTCCTGGGCGGCGAGGCCGATGGCGCCGCGCTTCGCGACGTCGCCTATGGCCCCGACCCCAGGCATCGCCTGGACGTCTACCAGCCGGCCGCAGCGACAGCAGGGCCAAGGCCGGCGGTGGTCTTTTTCTATGGCGGCAGTTGGCGCAGCGGCGACCGCGCGGACTATCGCTTTGTCGGTCGGGCCTTGGCCGAACGTGGCATCGTCGCTATCGTTCCGGACTATCGGCTTTACCCGAAAGCTAGGTTTCCCGATTTTCAGCACGACGGCGCCAAGGTTTTGCGCTGGGTCTTCGACAATGCTGGCGAGCTCGGTATCGATGTCTCGCGGATCAGCCTCGCCGGGCATTCGGCCGGCGCGCATCTGGCGGTGACGCTGGCGCTCGACCCGCGCTACCTCGCCGCCGAGGGGCTGCGTCCGCGCGACATTGCCGCTGTCGTCGGCATCGCCGGCCCCTACGATTTCGATCCCTTGGCTTACCGCTCCACGCGACCGGTGTTCGAGACTCTGGTCAACATCGATCTGGCGCGGCCAACGGCTCTGGCCGTGGCGCTGGCAACCGTTGCCGATACTCTTCCGGCTTTCTTGCTGCTGCATGGCAGGGACGATTCGACGGTCTATACCCGCAACAGCCAGGCCCTGGCGGTGGCGTTGCGCGGAGCCGGCGCCCGCGTGCGCCTTGCGCTCTATGACGATGTCGGCCACAGCCGGATCCTGTTGGCATTCTTTCCGGCTTTCGCGAACGCGGCTCCGGTGCTCGACGATCTTGCCGCGGTGGTCGACGAAGTGGTCGCCGAGAACTGAAGCCCTTCGGCGACAGCGGTGGATTTGTCGCCTATCCTTTGCCAAACCAAGTGGACCGGCGTTGCCATCGTGAACGCGCGCCTTAAATGAAAAGTTGCGCATTTTCTATGATCGGGAGCCCGAGCGATGAAGCGGACACGGCGAGCCCTGCTGCAAGGCGCCCTTGGCGCGGCCATGGGATTGGCGCTGCCGCGCGGCCTGGTGGCGGCCACGTCCTCGCCGACCCGTGTGATTCCCTCCAGCGGAGAGGCGATCCCGGCCGTTGGACTGGGTACCTGGCAGACCTTCAATGTCGGCAAGGATCCGCTGTTGCGCGACGAGTCAGCGGCGGTGATGGCGGCCTTTTTCGCCACCGGCGGCGGCATGATCGATTCCTCGCCGATGTACGGCTCCTCGCAGTCGGTCGTCGGTTACGGGCTGGAAAAGCTCGGCCGCCCGGCCGGGCTCTTCGCCGCCGACAAGGTGTGGACGCGCGCGGCCGACGGGCGGCCGCAGATCGAAGAAAGCCGCGGCAACTGGTCGGTCCCGCGGTTCGACCTGCTGCAGGTCCACAACCTGCTTGGCTGGGAAGCGCATCTCGAGACGTTGCTGGCGATGAAAGCGGCGGGGGAGCTGCGCTATGTCGGTATCACCACCTCGCACGGCCGGCGCCACGAACTGTTCGAGCAGGTGATGCGCAGACAGCCGCTCGACTTCGTCCAGTTCACCTATAACGTCGCCGACCGCGCCGCCGAACAACGGCTGCTGCCGCTGGCGCGCGAGCGCAGCCTGGCGGTGATCGTCAACCGCCCCTTCCGCCGCGGCGCGCTGACCGACCGCCTGCAAGGCCGGGCCTTGCCGGACTGGGCGGCCGAGATCGGTGCCGTTTCCTGGGCGCAGCTGCTCTTGAAGTTCATTCTCGCCGAGCCGGCCGTCACCGTCGTCATTCCGGCAACGACCCGCGTCGATCATCTGCAGGAAAACAAGGCGGCGGCGGTCGGACCACTGCCGGACCGGGATCTGCGCCAGCGCATCGCCGCCGTCGTGCGGGAACTCTAGTGGCTCGACACTAATGCCGGAATGGGGGAGCTACGCGGCGGGGGATTTCCTGCCCTTTTCGCCGCGCGCCTATTGGCGGCTTTTCGAACTCCACAATCAGGCGGTCTGGCCGCTACAGCTCGCCACCCTTGGCCTCGGCCTGGCGATCCTCGTCTGGCTGGCCAGGCCGCGCCCGGGATCGGACCGCGCCATTTCGCTGATCCTGGCGGCACTTTGGGCCTGGGTCGCCTGGAGCTTCCTGCTTGAGCGCTATGCAACGATCAACTGGGCCGCGGTCTATGTCGCTCCCTTCTTCCTGGCGCAGGCCTTGCTGCTCGCCTGGTTCGGTGGCTATCGCGGCCGTTTGCGCTTTCAAACGTCGGCCAGCCCGCCAGGTCTGGCCGGGCTCGGGCTCTTTATCTACGCCCTGGCCCTGCATCCCCTGGTCGCGCCGCTGTCCGGGCGGCCAAGCGACGCGGCCGAGATTTTCGGCGCTGCGCCGGATCCGACGTCAATGGCGACCCTTGGGCTGCTTGCGGCCGTGCAGGGCGGACACCGCGTCTGGCTCCTGCGTGTCCTGCCGTTGGCCTGGTGCCTGGTCAGTGCCGCGACACTCCTGGCCATGGATTCCTGGCTGGGTTGGATCCTGCTCGTCGCGATGGCGCTTACGTTCTTAGCGGCGATGTCGCCTCGCGCGGCCACCCGGCCATAGGCCGGCCCAATTGCACGGTTTCTTCGCGCATTTCGCACGCGGCCGGGATGGCTAACGTCACGAGCGGGACGGAAGCTCGGGGGCAAGTCGTGACGTCGACGCAGGATGATAGGCAGATAAGGGGATCGAGAGCCTCCATGGTTTTCGGGCCAATGAGAAAACCAGGATCGAATGCAGCCAGGCGCATGCCCAAAACGCCCTCAGGGCACAGAGCCGAATGGATCCGGCGGGCCAATCTCACGAGCATGGTTGAGGCGTGGCGGCGCATTCCGGCAGCGAACGCGGCAAACCAGCACGTGCGGACGTAAGCACTGCGCATCTTGCAACGTCATTCGCAAAGCCCCCGTGGTGTCTGGTCCAGGGTGCTTGGCCCGGGATGTTTGGCCTTGGAGGTTTGGCCCGGGCAATGTGGTAGCGCAGTCGGTCTGCCCGCACTGGCCGGATTCGGACGCCATTGTCGCTGTTCGCTCGTCACTGGCGCGCGGATTTTGTAGACTGCGCCCATGTTGGATTTCGACATCTGCAATGCCGCTCGGTTGCGGCGCGACCCCGCCTTTGACGGCCGGTTCTTCACGGCGGTGAAGACGACGGGCATCTACTGCCGTCCGGTCTGCCCGGTGAAACAGCCGTTGACCAAAAATGTCTCCTACTACCCGAGCGCCGCGGCGGCGGAGCGCGACGGCTATCGGCCGTGCCTGCGCTGCCGCCCGGAAACCGCGCCCTTCTGTGCCGCCTGGAACGGCACCAGATCGACGGTCGGGCGGGCGCTGAAGCTGATCGAGGGCGGCGTGCTCGACGAGGCCAGTGTCGAGCAGCTGGCCGCGCGCCTCGGGATCGGCGCGCGCCATCTGGCGCGGCTGTTCCAGCGCCACGTCGGGGCCTCTCCGCTGCAGACGGCAAAGACCATTCGCCTGCAGCGCGCCAAGCGTCTGCTGGACGACAGCGATTTGCCGATCACCGCGATTGCCTACCACGCCGGCTTCAAGAGCTTGCGTCGCTTCAACGCGGCCTTCGTCGATCTTTACAAACGACCGCCTTCCGCATTTCGCCGCAAGCGATCGCGGCCCTCAAGTGGTGATGGAGAAAGCGCCCATGCCGCGCAGTGAGTTGGAGCTTTCCTACGGCTATTTCGAGAGCCCGGTCGGTCGCGTGCTGGTCGCCGGGGACGCCGATCACGTGCATCTCATCAGCTTCGCCAGCGAGCGGCCGGTCGTCGAACCGCGCCCTGGCTGGCGCCGCGACGATGCGCAATTCGCCGAGGTCTTCCGCCAGCTCGAAGCCTATTTCGCCGGCGAATTGACGCGCTTCGATCTGCCCCTGCGCTTTGCCGGCACGGCGTTTCAGAACCAGGTCTGGCGGGCGCTCTGCGGCATCCCCTTCGGCGCGACGACAACTTACGGCAGCTTGGCGGCGCGCCTCGGACGGCCGACCGCCAGCCGTGCCGTTGGCGCCGCCAACGGCGCCAATCCCCTGCCGATCGTCGTGCCTTGCCACCGTGTCATCGGTGCCAATGGATCGCTCACCGGTTTCGCCGGTGGCATCGAGATCAAGAAGTTCCTGCTCGATCTCGAGCAGGGCGTCGCGGCCTAACCGCGTCTGGCGCAGCCACCTAAACCGGGCGCTCCATGGAGCCGTCATCAGGCGCGGTATCGCCTGTCTTCTCCTGCGGGCGGTTGGCGCGGGCGTTTACGAAGGACTCCAGATCCTTTTGCGCGACACGCCAATCCCGGCCGAATTTGGCCGCGCGTAGGCTCTGTTCGTGAATCCAGGTCCTGACAGTGCTTTCCTTGACCTTCAGGAGATCTGAGACTTCGTGCACGGTCAGCATGGGGCGGCTCAGCATGTCACGCTCTCCATTGTTATGCACTGAATATACTATTTTTTGATTGTTTATTGAAGTTCTTTTCTCTTTTCATATCTATAGGGCCCTGGGCACCGGTTGATTCGCTATTTTGAGAGAGGATTAGGGCATGCTGAGATGGGTGCGCGGCATTGCGGTCAGTTTGCGGCCGGATGCCGCAGCGGGACTTCTGTTAATGTTCGCGGCAGCCCTCGCACTGGTTCTCGACAATTCGCCAATTGCCTGGCTTTACGACGCGATTCTGACGACGCCGGTGTCGGTGCAGATCGGTACTTTGGCGATCGACAAGCCCTTGTTGCTGTGGATCAACGATGGCCTTATGGCCATATTCTTTTTCTTGATTGGCCTGGAGATCAAGCGCGAGTTGATCGAAGGACGCCTGTCGAGCTGGACTCAAGCTGCGCTGCCGGTCGCTGCTGCAATTGGCGGCGTGTTGGTTCCGGCGGCGATCTACGTCGCCATCAATCACGACAATCCGAGCGGTCTTTCGGGTTGGGCAATCCCGGCCGCAACCGACATCGCATTCGCGCTGGGCGTGGTGGCCTTGCTTGGAAACCGTGTGCCACTGGCCCTGAAGGTTTTTCTTCTGGCGCTTGCGATTATCGACGATTTCGGCGCCATCGCCATCATCGCGGTGTTTTACAGTGCCGATCTTTCGCTTACTTCGCTGGCGATCGCGGTCGCCTGTACGGCATTCCTGGTTGGCTTCAATGTGGCCGGCGTGCGCCGTCTGGCGCCTTATCTGCTGGTCGGTGTCGTCATGTGGGTCTGTGTCCTTAAGTCGGGCGTCCACGCGACGCTGGCCGGCGTCGTCATCGCCTTTACCATACCCCTGCGTATGCCGAAGAGATCCGAGCCGTCGCTTCTGATTCGCCTCGAACAGGCCCTGCATCCCTGGGTTCTGTTCATGATCATGCCGATGTTTGCCTTTGCCAACGCCGGCGTATCCCTGGCCGGCCTGTCACTCGAAGCTCTGGCCGCGCCGATCCCCCTCGGCATCATGCTCGGCCTGTTCATCGGCAAGCAGGTCGGTGTCTTCGGCTTTGCCGGTCTGGCCGTGCGTTTCGGGCTCTGCCGCCTGCCGGACGATGTCTCGTGGCTGCAGATCTATGGTGCCGCGTTGCTGGCCGGCGTCGGCTTCACCATGAGCCTTTTCATCGGTACACTCGCGTTCAGCGATCCCGAACACGCGACCGCGGTGCGCCTGGGCGTCCTGGGCGGTTCTTTGCTGTCGGCCTGCACCGGCTACGCCGTGCTTCGCTTTGCCGCCGCGCCGCAGGCTTCCAGCCGACCGACGCGGCGCGTCGCCGAAGTGTCGGACGGGAGCTGACGTCCAGCATCAGCGGGGCCCGGCCATGTCGCCGCGCTCGATCTTACGGAATTGGTTCCGTGACGATCCCGGAAAGCGGCTCTTTTCGCGGGGCCACTAGTACTGGAAGTTACACTAGGCTCGGCGCATTGGCGGCGGGCGGCCAGACGACCCCCACGACAAGGACGAATGCGACCGATGGATGCCAACAGCCCCAACGGCCCCGACGGCCCCAATAGCCATAGCGAAACCCAGCGCAGCGTTTGCCCGCTGGATTGTCCCGACACCTGCAGCCTTTCCGTGACGACGGCGAAAGGCCGCGTTCTCGAGGTGCGAGGGTCCGCCGACAATCCCTATACCGCCGGCGTGATTTGCAACAAGGTGACGCGCTCCTACCCGGAATTCGTGCACGGCGCCGGGCGCCTGACCCAACCAATGAAACGCGTGGGCGAGAAGGGCGCGGCGGCATTCGCGGCGATTTCCTGGGACGAGGCGCTGGATCTCGTTCATGCCGGGCTCAGCCGCGCCATCGCGGCGCACGGGCCGCAATCGGTGGTGCCGCTCAACTACGCCGGGCCGCATGGCGAATTGGCCGGTGGGTCCATGGACCGCCGCTTCTTTCACAAGCTCGGCGCGACTCTTGTCAATCGTGGTCCGCTGTGCGGCATCGTTCGCGGCACGGCTTATACCAGCCTCTTCGGCGCGGCGCCGGGCATGGCGCCGGAACAGGCCCGGCATGCCGATCTGATCGTCGTCTGGGGCAACAATGTCACGGTCTCGAATCTGCATCTGGCGCGCGTCATCAAGGCGGCACGAAGCCAAGGCGGACGTTTGATCGTCATCGATCCGAAACGAACCAAAATCGCCGAGCAAGCGGATCTGCACCTGCAGATCCAGCCGGGCAGCGACGTCGTCCTCGGCTTGGCGCTGGCCGCCGAACTGGAGCGTCGCGGCGCTTTCGACCCCGCCTTCATCACGGAATGGGTTTCGGGGTTCGATGCCTACATGGCCGAGGCCCGGCGCCACGGGCCGGACGAAGTCGCCGAAATCTGCGGGCTCCCGCCCGAACTGTTCTTGCAGATGGCGTCCTGGTACGAGGACGCCGAACGAGTCGCGGTTTCCGTTGGCAACGGCATCGAGCGCGGCCGCAGCGGCGGTTCGGGTTTGCGCGCCGCCATGGCCCTGCAGGCCGTGACCGGCAACTTCGGGCGTCTTGGCGCCGGTGTCTTCGCCAAACCCGGCTACGCTTTTCCCAAAACCAGCGACCGCCTGCAACGGCCGGACCTGATCCCGCTGGGAACGCGGACCTTCAACATCGCCGACCTGCCCAAGCTGATGCTCGACGCGACCCTCGATCCGCCGATCGCCGCGACCTTCATCTACAACCACAATCCGGTGGCGACGCACCCGGATCAGAACCGCATGCGCCGGGCGCTGGCCCGCGACGACCTCTTTGTTGTTGGCTGCGACGTGGTGATGACCGATTCCCTGGCCTACGCCGATGTCATCCTGCCGGCCGCCAGCCATTTCGAATTCGCCGACCTCTACGGCGCCTACGGCCACAGCTATCTGCAACGCGCCGAGCCGGTGATCCCCTGCGTCGGCGACTCCCTGCCCAACACCGAAATCTTCCGCCGCCTGGCGGCACGCTTCGGCTTCGATGAACCCTTATTCAAGGATGACGACGCGGCACTGATGGATGCGGCGATGGATGCCGAGGACCCGCGCCTGCAAGGCTTCCGGCCGAGCCAGCTGCCCGCCGACCGTGCCCTTCTCATCGCCGCCGACGACGGCGAAGCCTTGATCATGTGCAAGTCGGTGACGCCGCGCACGCCGTCGGGCAAGATCGAACTTTTCAGCCAGGATCTGGAAGACCGCTTCGGTTATGGTGTGCCGCGCTACGCGGCGGTCGCGCGCGACCTGCCCTTTGCCCTCATCTCGCCCTCGTCGTCGAAACGCACCAATGCGACCTTCGGTGGCTGCAGCGAATCGCAAGGACCCGAAGGGGTCGAGATCAATCCGGCCGACGCCGCCGCGCGCGGTATTTCCCAGGGCGACGAACTCAAGGTGCGCAATGCGCAAGGCGCGGTGCACCTGATGGCGCGCATCACCGACGCCGTGCGCCCGGGTGTGCTTTACAGCCCGAAGGGCGCCTGGCTGGCTTCGAGCCCGACCGGCCAGACCGTCAACGCGCTGATCCCCTCGGACCTGCGCACCGACATCGAGGACGGCGTCTGTTACAACGAGACCTTCGTCGAGATCGAGCGCGTCGGTTAACCCGGATTGCTCACGCGCCGGTTTTGAAGTGCGCGCGGATGCAAACGCCCATCGCCTGGGTGGCACCGGTCGGCTCGCCAATTGCCCGGATCGACCTTGCAGAGGATCCGACGGTCGTCGTCGGCAAGGTCTCTGGCTGGGCGGGTGATGAACAGCGAGACGTCGAGGCTGTTGGTGACGAGGCCGTCCTGTTCCTAAATCATCTGCCCTGGCAAAAACCCGCTCCCGCCGAGGCCATAGCCCAATTGTCCACAGGCCCTGGAGCTGCACAACGCCGGCAAGCACAAGGAGTCCGCCGACATTCAGGCGGAGGCCATGCGGATTCTGCACGAATCCCCGTGACCGCCATAGGAGCGGCGTGTAAGCGCCTGGGGCCACGCGGCGTTCAGGTCAGATACGCGTCGATCCAACCTTGATAGTTGGCGTCGCGCGACAGTTTCTGCATGAGCGCCTTGGGGGCCAGGCCTTTCAGCTCGCCCGGCGGCGCGCCCGCCTTGAGCGCGGCCATGGTGTCGTAAACCGCCTGCACCGCGGCGGCGATGGGTTGGTGGCCCTGCAGGCTGACACGCACGCCCTGGCCGGCGAGATACCCGGCGTCCTTGATCTCGGGGCCGCTGCCGCCGAGAATCAAGGGCGCCGCGATTTCCGTCGCGATGGCGGCGAGCGCGGTCTTGTCCGGCACGCCGACCAGAAAGATCGCGTCGACGCCGGCGGCCTCATAAGCCTTGGCGCGGCGGATCGCGTCATCTGTATCCGTCAGCATGGCGGCGGAGGTACGGCCGGCGACGGCGAGGCCGGGATCGCGCCGTGCCGCCAACGCCGCCTTGACCTTGCCGACGCCCTCTTCGAGGGAGAGCAGGGTCGCCTTGCCGCCAGCGGCGAAGCCGAGCGGCAGGTCCGTGTCCTCGATCGACAGTGCGGCGACGCCGGCCAACTCAAGCTCCTCGACCGTGCGCATGACGTTGAGGGCGTTGCCGTAGCCATGGTCGGCATCGACCAGCAACGGCAGCTCGGCGGCGCGGTTGATGCGCCCGGCCTGATCGGCGAACTCGCTGAGGGTCAAGACAATGAGGTCGGGCGCGCCGAGCACCGCCAGCGAGGCAACGGAGCCGGCGAACATCGCCAGCTCGAAGCCGAGGTCGTCGGCGATCCTCGCCGAAAGGGGATCGAAGACCGAGGCTGGATGGTGGCAGGTCTGTCCCTCTAGTAGGGCGCGAAATCGGGCGCGACGGTCGCTCCAGCGGTGCATGGGTTTTTTCTCCGGTTCAGGTACGCAGATCAGAATGGATCGTAACCTGAATTGCAATCGCAACCGAATCCGCCGCGGCAGGGGAAACCCGGATTAGATACCCAGGTAGGCCGTCTTGACGCGTTCGTCCTCGAGCAACGCGGCGGCGGCGCCTTGCAGGGCGACCTGGCCGGTTTCCAGGACATAGGCGCGGTCGGCGATCTTCAGGGCGGCGGTGGCGTTCTGCTCGACCAGGAAGACCGTGGTCTTTTCCGTCAGCAGCTGTTTGAGGATGGCGAAGACCTCGGCGACCAGCAGCGGCGACAGCCCCATGCTGGGTTCGTCGAGCAGCAGCAGGCGCGGCCGCGACATCAGGGCGCGGGCAATGGCCAGCATCTGCTGTTGGCCGCCCGACAGCGACGCCGCGGCCAAGGTGGCGCGCTCTTTCAGAGCGGGAAAAAGACCGTACATGCGCTCCATGTCGTCGGCGATGGCGGCCTTATCCCTACGGCTGTAGGCACCGAGCCGGATATTGTCGGCGACCGACAGGGGGCCGAAGACCTGCCTGCCCTCGGGCACCTGGGCGATACCCAGGCGGACCCGCTTGTCGGCGGCCAGGCCGGTGATGTCGCGGCCCTCGAAGGTGATCCGGCCGGAACTCACCGGCTGCAACCCCGACAGGCATTTCAGGAGCGTCGTTTTGCCGGCGCCGTTGGAGCCGACCAGGGCGACCAGCTCGCCCTCGCGCACTTCGGCTTCGACCCCGTGCAGGGCCTGGATGCGGCCGTAGTGGCTGGTCAGGCCTTCGATGTTCAGCATGTTCTTGTCATGCTCACGTGGATCGCACTCATGCCGGGCTGCCGAGATAGGCGGCGATGACATCGGGGCTTTGCCGTACCTCCTCGGCGCTGCCCTCGGCCAGCTTGCGGCCGTAGTCGAGCACCAGGATATGGTCGGAGACCTCCATCACCATTTTCATGTCGTGCTCCACCAGGACGACGGTGACGCCGGTTTCGGCGACCTTCTTGATGACGGCGTCGATCTCGCGGCTCTCGACGGCGTTGAGGCCGGCGGCGGGTTCGTCAAGCAGCAGCATCTTCGGGCGCGCCGCCAGGGCACGGGCGATCTCCAGGCGCTTGAGGGCGCCGTAGGGCATGGAATCCGTCTCGGCCGCGAGGTAATCCTCCAGCCCGACCAGTTGCAGCAATTCGACGGCGAGGTCGCGGCAGGCGGCGTCGCCCCGGGCGATGGCCGGCAAGCGCAGCAGCGCGGCGAAGAAATCGCGGTTGAGGTGCAGATGATGGCCGACCATGACGTTCTCGATTGCCGTCATGTTGAAAAAGATCTGCAGGTTCTGAAACGTCCGGCTCATGCCGCGGCGCGCCAACTCGTGGGGCTTGAGGCCGGTCACCGTCTCGCCGTCGAAGCGGATTTCGCCGGCGCTCGGCGTGTAGAGCCCGGTGACGAGGTTGAAGAGCGTCGTCTTGCCCGCCCCGTTCGGGCCGATGATCGAGTGGATGGAGCCGGCTTCGACGCCGAAGCTAAGATCCTCGACGGCGCGCACTCCGCCGAAGTCCTTGCTCAGGCCGCTGACCTCGAGAATGGTCATCGCCGCTCTCCGGCGGGATCGCCCGTTGCCCTGTCGCCCGTTGCCCTGTCATCTGCCACCTTGGCGGCTGCAGCGTTGCGGCGCAGGGCCTGATGCAGGGTCGGCAGCAGGCCGCGCGGCACGAAAATCACAGTGAGCATGAGCACGAGGCCGAAGACCAGATGCTCGTAGTCGTGCAGGAAGGTCAGGAACTGCGGCAGCACGGTGAGCACGGCGGCGCCGACGATGGAGCCGAAGACCGAGGCCATGCCGCCGAAGACGACCATGACCACCAGTTCGATGGAGCGGAAGAAGCTTGCCGTGCCGGGGGTGACGAAGGCGCTGTAAAAGGCGGCGAGGCTGCCGACCAGACTGGCCATGACGGCGCTGACGACGAAGATCAGGATCTTGTAGTGGCTGGTGTCGACGCCGACGACCTGGGCGGCGGCTTCCGAGCCGTGCACGGCGCGCAGCGCCCGCCCGACCGGCGAGTCGATGAGGTTGAGGGCGAGCCAGGTGCTAAGCCACAGCAAAAGGCCGACCAGGGCGTACCACTCGAGGTCGCTCGACAGGCTGTAGCCGAAGAGCGTCAGGCCCGAGAGGTACATGCCGTCGGGGCCGCCGGTGATCTGGTCCTCGGTATTGATGACGATGGCGATGATGATGCCCAGGCCGAGTGTCGCCATGGCCAGATAGTGGCCTTTGAGTTTGAGAATTGGCCGCGCCACGCCATAGGCGAGAGCACCGGTGAAGAGGGCGGCGGCGAGCATCGCCGGCAGCGGCGACCAGTCGTAGTGCTCGGTCAGGATGGCGGCGCCGTAGGCGCCGAGGCCGATGAAGGCGGCGTGGCCGAGGCTGATCTGGCCGGCATAGCCGATCAAGAGGTTGAGGCCGATGCAGACGATGGCGTTGAAGCCGATGAGGATCGCCACCTCGTAGTGAAAGCTGTTGGAGAGCAACAGCGGCAAACCGGCGATGATCAGCGCCAGCACGGCGAGGCCGCCACGGCGCGGATGTCGCCAGGTCAAGCGGCGGGGGTTCATCGCCGCCTCCGTATCAGATGCGTTCCGCATCAGACGCGTTCCGTGCCGTGTTTGCCGAACAGCCCGCTGGGCCTGACGAAGAGCACCAGCAGGATGAGGACGAAGGCGATGGCGTCCTTGTACTCCGACGAGATATAGCTGGCCCCCATGGCCTCGGCGATCCCGACGATGAGGCCGCCGGCGACCGCGCCCATGGGACTGCCGAGACCGCCGAGAATGGCGGCGCAGAAACCCTTGAGGCCGAGCATGATGCCGACTTCGAAATTGGTCAGCGTGATCGGTGCGACGATGATCCCGGCCAGGGCGCCGAGGCCGGCCGACAGTCCGAAGCTGATGAAGAGCACATTGCGCGTGTTGATGCCGACCAACTGCGCCGCGTCGCGGTTGTGCGAGGTGGCGACGATGGCCTTGCCGAGGATGGTGCGGTTGAAGAAGTACTGCAGGCCGATGACGATGACGACGCCGATACCGAGCACCCACAGGCTCTGCGGCAGGATGGTGGCGCCGAAGACGTGGATCGGGTCGTCGCCGCTGAAGGCCGGCAGGGCGTGGAACTGGCGGTCCCAGACCACTTGCGCCAGGCCGCGCAGGGTGATCGAGGCGCCGATGGTGATGATGATCAGCGAGACCACCGAGGCGCCTTTGGCCGGCTCGATGGCGAACTTCTCCAGGGCCAGCCCGAAGGCCGCGGTCATGACGATGGCGAGCAGGGCGGCGGCCGGCATCGGCAAGCCGGCGGCAATGAGGAAGACCGTTGCCATGCCGCCCAGCATGACGAACTCGCCCTGGGCGAAGTTGATGACGTGGCTGGCGTTGTAGATGATCGAAAAGCCGATCCCGACCAGGGCGTAGGTGGCGCCCAGGGTGATGCCGGAAAAGA
>JAJFGM010000320.1 GCA_021776145.1 Kiloniellaceae bacterium
TGTTGCGCGAACATGCCGCGCTTGGCGCGACGGGAAAGAAAGCCGCCGACCCTGTTGGCGGCCTGCGCGAGGACGCCGTGGCGGCCTCGGTGTGGGCCAAAACCGAGGCGGCGGAGTTTCTGCGCTTCAATCTGAGCCACCTGGATAGGGAAGAGGAAACCTTCTTCCCCTTGGTGGAACAGACCATGAGCGATGACGACTGGGCGGAAATCGACCGCCAAATCGCGGCCAGCGGCAATCCTGATTTTGGCGCCGATACGGCCAAACGCTTCGAGTATCTGCTCGACTATATCGCCAACCTGGACCGCTTGAACGACGTATCGAGAGCCGGTTAGAAGAACCCATTCAAACGTTGGATGAAAATCGCGGCTGGGGCTGTCCGCCAGCTGGCGAGTCATTTCGAGTCAGCTGTGGCGCGGATTAATTCAGGTTACACCCCGCCGAAGCTTCGGATTCGCAAAACAACTCAAAAAGCAAATTCATGACCTTCCGAGCATCCTCGCTGCCCAGTGAGTAGTAGATCGTCTTGCCGTTGCGTCGGAATTTGACCAACCGTTCGGCGCGCAATCGAGCCAACTGTTGCGAGACTGTCGGCTGGCGCAGCTCAAGCAAGCCTTCCAACTCGGTTACCGATCTTTCGCCCTGCGACAACATGCAAAGGATAAGCAACCGCTTTTCGTTCGACATGGCTTTTAAAAACGCGCTCGCGCCCTTGGCGCTGGCCACCATTCTTGCGATTTCTTTCGTGTCGACTGTCTCGGTGATTGCGAGTGTCATGACAACCAATTCAGCCTTCAATTGGGGGCCCGCATACAAAGCACGCATTGTGCCGGCGAAAGTGTGCATCATCGGCCTGTTCATGCTGCGAAGTTTGCATGAAGCACGAGAATTATCGTAGTTCGATTGGGCGTTGCATTAAACAAACGTGACGTAACAATCCCGTTAGAAGGCGTGAGCGGATAGCGAGATCTCGTGACCGCCGGCCCTGTATCTCTCCGAGCGCCGCCGCCGCCGATCCGGGTCCGGCACTGCCTGGTTGCTCAATGTCCGGAGGGTTGTCAATCGGCGGAAATCCGCCACGAACTCCACTCCGGAGGAGCATGGCCACCGCAGGTTGGCTGCTTGGATCTCGGCCTCTTTGAGGCGAAGGATTGGCGCAGCGGCATGGCCACAATCCGGTGAACAATCCGTGTGCATGCGCCGCCGAACCAGCGAGCCGGACCGAGCGGTCCGTGCTGGCATTTTTCGCCCTCTTGTGATCGTTCTTTTTTGTGGTTGAGCTGTGTCGGATCGCTCGCAGCGTGATCGTCGGTTGCGTCATTGCAGAAGCACGCTTCCAGTGCCTAGCCACGGTGTCGATAAATCCCGCCGAAACGGTTCGATAGAGCTGTTACACAGTTTTTGAGCGGCGATCTCCGCAATTCGCCTATTGAGTGCCGAGGCAGTTCGCCAATCCCAGAAAGGCGGGGTGCGGGTGGACAATCAGTTGCGTTGGTACTTCATCCAGGTACCCGCGAAACCGTCCTTTCGCCAGGAATCGCTCGCGGAATCGAGACGCGGCGAAGTAGCCGGCGAAGCGTGGCACGATGCCGCCGGCGATATAGACGCCGCCGCGGGCACCAAGCGACAGAGCGAGATTTCCGGCAACACTGCCGAGGAAGGCGCAAAATGTATCGAGCGTTGCCAAGCAATGGCTGCAATTGCCGGCCAGCGCATGGCTGGTGATCTCGGAGGCGCTGCGCGAAGGAACCCGCACCGCGTCGATCGCCGCCAGGGCATCGTAGAGATTGACAAGGCCCTCGCCGGAGAGCGCGCGTTCCGCCGAGACGTGCCCATGCTGGCGGCGCAGCCAGGCGACAATCTCGGCTTCGCGTTCGTCAACCGCCGGAAGGGTGACGTGTCCGCCCTCGGTCACCAGGACCCGCATCCCGGAATTGCTGCCGGGTCCCGCGTCCTTGCGGCCTGTCGTATTGGGCAGAAACCCGGCGACACCCAAGCCGGTGCCGGGACCGATCACGGCGATGGTCTCGCCGATTCGCCCACTGCCATTTCCAATAGTTCGCACATCAGATGCCGAGAGGCTCGGCAATCCCCAGGCGACGGCCTCGAAGTCGTTCTTCAGCAACACACTGTCGAGCCGCAGGGTATCGGCCAGAGCGGCCGCATCGAATTCCCAATTGGAATTCGTCAATCTGACGCAGTTATTCGAAACCGGGCCGGCAATCGCCAGGGCCGCGCGGCGCGGCGCGCGATCTGGCGCGACGGATTCAAGAAAGGCGGCAATGGCGCTGGCGGGATCCTTGTAATCAGCCACGGCTAGCCGCGTTACCGGTCCGGTCCCGCTTTCATCGACAAGTGCGAAGCGTGCGTTGGTGCCCCCGACGTCTGCCAAAATTGCGAGATCCGGAATTGCGGGAGTCGGGATCGCCGGTCCCGACGACCTGCCCGGTGCCTTCTTTTTGGCCTTGGCCGCGTCCATCTTCAGTCGTTCCGCGTAACCGACCGCAACGCGTCGAGGTAGCTGCGGCGCCAGGCAACGACGTCGTGGTCGCAAAGGTGGTCGTACATCGTTCGCCAGCGTTCTCTGCGCTCTTCCAGCGGCATCGTCAGGGCAAGCTGCAGGGATTCCCCGACACCTTCGGTGTCATAGGGGTTGACGATCAGGGCGCCATCCAGTTCCTGCGCCGCCCCGGCAAAGCGGGAGAGGACAAGCACGCCGGGATTTTCGGGGTTTTGGGCCGCGACATATTCCTTAGCCACCAGGTTCATCCCGTCGCGCAGGGGGGTGACGAAGCCGACGTCGCTGAGGCGAAAGAAGCCGGCCAGGGTTTGGCGCCGAAAACCCTTGTTGAGGTAGCGGATCGGGTTCCAGTCGAACTCGGCGAAGGTGGAGTTGATATGCCCGGCCGTGCGCTCAAGCGTGTGCCGGATATCTCGGTATTCGTTGACATGGCTGCGCGATGGCGGTGCGATCTGCAGTAACACGACGTTGCCGCGCTGCTCAGGATAAACTTTGAGCAGATGCTCATAGGCCTCGAGGCGTTGCACCAAACCCTTGGAATAGTCGAGACGATCCACGCCGATGATCAATTTGCGGCCGCCGAGGCTATCGCGCAGACGCTCCGTCTGGGGCGAGTTTACGGCATCTTCTGCGATGCGGCCGACATCCTTTGTATCGATGCTGATCGGGAAGACATCGGCGCGCAGGCTGCGGCCGAAGGCCTTCACTGTTCCGTCCGGCAAGACTTCGCCGCCGATTTCGTGCTCGATGTATTCGCGGAACCCGCGCAGATCGCTTTCGGTTTGGAAGCCGATCAGATCGTATGCGCAGAGTCCGCGCACGATGCCTTCGTGGTTGGGCAAGGCCAGCAACACCTGGATCGAGGGCCAGGGAATGTGCAGAAAAAACCCGATTCGCTGTTTGCAACCGGCCTGTCGCAGGCATTCCGCCATCGGAATGAAATGGAAGTCGTGAACCCAGATCAAGTCGTCGCTTTGCAACAACGGCAGCAGGCGCGTGGCAAAGATCACATTGACGCGGTAGTACCCGACCATGTCGCGGCGGCTGAAGTCGGTCAAATCGAGACGGTAGTGAAACAGCGGCCACAATACAGAGTTGGCAAAGCCGGTATAATACTCGTCATAATCCTGTTGCGACAGGTCGACCGTGGCGTAGGTCAGTTTGCCGTGATCAAAGGTTTGCGCCGCCTGAGACTCATGTTCGGTGATCTTGCCGCTCCAACCGAACCAGACTCCGCCCTGGTCCTTGAGGACGTCGAGTATGGCGACGGCGAGCCCACCCTCGCTGCCCGACTCGGATTTTCGAACCGGCGCGACCCGGTTCGAAATGACGACCAGCCGGCTCAAAAAGCATCCTCCCAGGGCTGCGACAGCCGCATGGCCGAATGTATCAATCCAACCATGGAATAGGTCTGCGGGAAATTGCCCCACAGCTCGTCTGTCTCTGGGTCGAGGTCTTCGGAGAG
>JAJFGM010000033.1 GCA_021776145.1 Kiloniellaceae bacterium
CAACCCGGATTGCGCGTCGATTTCTTCGTTGAGGTCCGTGTTGTCGAGGTAGAAAGAAGACTCCAACGAATAGTCGAAGTTGACGCTCCATCGATTGTCCGATTTCGCGTAGCTGATCCCCGGAGAGATGACCGTACGGAAATCATCTATCTTGTCGGTCGCCGTGAACCCGACATTGTCATCGTACTCGGTCGAAAGGCTGATGCGAGGGATGAAGCCCTCGCGCTTCGTCCGTGGCGGAATCAGCCCGCTTCGGGCCCCCTCCAAGACAGGTTTCTCGCGGATCGGGACGCGCTCGTCGTCGAGGCTGTTGAGCCACGTCCGTACCGTTCCGAACTGCCTCGGAACGAAAATAGGTTTTTGTTCCGTTTCAGACTGAAAATCTTCCGACTCGGCGTCCTGCGCGCGCAAATCACCGGTGGAAAGCATAATCACCAGCAGGGCGAAAACGCTGCCGCCCCACGCCGTCACGAGGCCGCGCGGCCGCAGCGCGCCAACGCGTAAAACTTTGCGCCAACGGACCAATAATGCCGACCGCGGCAAACAATTGAAGGGGTCAGGCATTCAAGGACTATTTGACAACTATGATGTCACCCGGCCTCAGAAGCCCGCTTTGTTTGCAAAAGGTCGGAAGCTCCGTGCTTCCGCTGTTGCCCAGCGCGGCGGACTGGCTTGCCGGCAAACACCTCAAGACGCTACCTTCAGCGCCTGACGTGCTATCGGCATTGTCGGCGAACCTTTCATAGTCGAAGTTGTAGCGTTGCCCACCTTCCAGATAGGGATTGTGGACGAGGATGTTTCCCGGCGACGCAAAGGCCGTGAAACCGCCGGCCATGGCGACGGCCTGAACGACCGTTACCGGCCCCGTGAGTTTGAAGACCCCTGGTTTGGTGACTTCGCCCAGCACGTAGATGCGGTAGCTCGCGGCCTCTTCCAAGGTCACCGTGATCTGCGGTTCCCTCAGATGCACCGCCATCTTGCGCGCGATCGTTTTCTGCAGATCCGGAAGCGTTCGCCCGGAAGCGCGAATTTCCCCTATCAGGGGATAGCTGATCCGCCCGTCTGGCCCGACAATGACGGATCTGGAAACCGTCGGCTGCCGCCATACGAAAACGCTGATCAGGTCACCCGGTCCCAGGACATAGGCATCTTCCATCGAGAAGGCCTCGGCCGTGCCGGCCGAGGCCTTGTCCTGGGCCGTCGCGGCCCCTGAAATCCCCAAAAAGAGGCCCAAGGCGCATACCATCACCTTGACCCATTGCGACCTCCAATTGATCATCTCTTGCTATCCCCGCTTGCTCACAAACTCGCATCAAACCAAACGAGCAGACGATTCCTTGGCGTTTTTAATCCGCCAACTCGCCGCTGCTCGTTTCAACCCTCGCGCAGTTTTCCGAAAAGAGAAAACGCGCCGCCTCAGGCGTTGCCCGCCACAGACCGGGCAACTCCCTTTTGGGCTAGGCCATTCTGAAGGTTCGCCACCCAGGAGTCCACGATAGCCGCACTCATGTGCTGGCTTTGCTCTGCGGAACAGCGCCAAACAGCAGGGGAATTGCCGATACGACACCCATACCGAGGGCCGCGGCGCGCGCGACAAGCAGGAATGGTGACGAGAGTTGCAAAAAGCGGTCGTCGCGTGGCAGATGCCACAAGAAGGGAACGGCCGTTGCAAAAAACCCGAGACCGCAGGCGGCGCTACCATAGAGGGTCCACGGCGCCAGGCCGCTCGCGGCAAGTGTCAGAACAAACAGTAACAATAGGCCGACCTGCGCTTTCAGGCTTTGCGGCGTGTAGGTATCGCGTATCGCCTTGCCGGGAAAACTTCGGTAAACCCGGATCCGCCAGTAGCCGCGACTGCGTTTCTTGGCGAAGTAGGCGCGCAGCGTTGCCGGGTGGCGATGGTAGACGATCGCGCGTGGGTTGAAGACAATGCGGTGACCCGCCGCCACAATCCGCCAGGACAGTTCCGTGTCCTCGTTGTCCGCAACTGGAAATCCGCTGTCGAAGCCGCCCATCTGCGAGAATACGCTCTGGCGGAAGGCGGCGGCGTAGGTGAACACCACATCGACCTGCTCGAACTTGGCGAGCATTCGGTAGCGGCTCTCGAACTCCGCCTGCGCGAAGCGCGCGAGCAACTCGGTTTGCCGGGTCTTGTAGGCGCCCTTGACGGCGGCGATTTGCGGGTCCGCGAAGGCCGAGGTCATCTCCTCGACCCAGTTTGCCGCGGGCACGCAGTCGGAATCCGTAAACAGAAGAACCGCGCCTGTCGCGGCCTCCGCGCCGCGATTGCGGGCTGCCGCCGGCCCGGCATTTCGCGGCTGCCGCAGCAGCCGTAGAGAAATCGCATCGCCGTTGGTTTTGGCCTGATAGCCCTCGACCAGGGCGCAGGTTTCGTCTGCCGATGCGTCATCGACGACGATGATCTCGAGATTTCGAGTCTGCTGTTGGTCGGAACAGAGGCTGCCCAGACAAAGACCGATCGTCGCCGCGGCATTATAGGCTGGAATGATCACCGACACCCTGTCCGTCATGTCTTGCGTATCCCGTGCCGCAAGGGATAACCCCGCCAATCGTCAACCAGGTGCTGTCGTTCCTTGTGTCGCATTCGGTCTTGCAAAGCCCCTTCGCCTAGCGGCCACGGTAGTGGCAAAAGAGGCCCATCGACTCGAACTGGCGACGCAACCCGTCTCTCGACCGGACCCGACCCGAAGCGCCTTGGTGCCAGCTTATCACCTCGTGAAAAACCTGTAAGGTGCGATCTCCCATCACTTGCAGGCTGAACTCCTTTTCCACGCGCCGCCGCGCCTGCTGCCCAAACTGCGCTCGCAACTGAGGTTCCGCGATCAATTTTTCGCCGGAATTGCGCAGCGCCTCCCAGTTCTTCGGAGGAACCAACAACCCGTTCACACCGTCGGCGACCAGCGCCGGATTGCCTCCGGCGTCCGCTGCCACGATGGGTTTTTGCATGGCCATGCCTTCGAGAATGGCAAAGCTGCAGCTCTCGGTGTGGCAGGGCGCCATGACGATATCGAGGCTCGCAATAACCTCGGGAACCTTGCTCGCGGGAACCGCGAGCAGCCGCACCGTTTGCCCGAGCTTGTTTTCGGCGATGAGGCTCTCGATCGCCGCCCTGTAGCCCTCGAAACCGGGCGCGGCCCCGCCGCAGATGACGAAGCGGCACGCCGGGTACTTGTGCGCCAGTGCGGCGGCTGCCTTGACGAAGTCGAGTTGCCCTTTGTTGGGGTGGAGCCTGCCGACCATACCCAGGACGACGACATCTTCATCACCGAAAAGCTCACGCTTGAAGTCGAATGACACGGTATCGGGATTGAACCGTTGTAAATCGACGCCGTTCGGAATGGCGACGATTGGGGCCCCTGAACGACCTAAATCCAGCTGCTCTGCGAGGTAGGGCGAGTCGGCGACCACGACCGCTGCCCGTTTCAGGGCCTGGCGGTCGGCCCAGGCATAGAGCTGGCCCTTGATCGAAGATTCCGTCCAGTTCGTCCAGCCGCCGAACCACGCCATGGCCGGTTTTCCGGTGATCTTGGCGCCGGCCACGCCGACGATGTCGGAGCGGTGATCCATGGAATAGACGATATCGGCGCCGAAACGGCGGATCTTCTCCGGCACCGCGAACAGGTCTTGGAAACTGCCCTTGTGTGAGACGGGGATCGTCTCGAACGGCAGGCGGCGCGCCTTCAACTGCCTGAGCCAGGAGGTTTCGCCATGACTGGGATCGACTTGACACACCAACAGGATCTCGCAGCGCGCTCGATCGAGGCTCGCCATGAGGGAAAGGATGTAGGCTTCGCCGCCAGTGACTTCCGAGATGCCGCGGCAATTCCGCAAAAGGAGAACGCGCGTCATTTCCAGCCCTTCCCCCGGATCGCTTGTTGATGTTGGTGACTGGGATGTTGGTGCCTGGGCCGGGACGCCATTCCGTGCAACGCAGTTACTGTGCGCGGCATTGCCATCGCCAAGCGGTTTCGACGATATCCTCGATGGCGACGACCGAGGGTTGCCAATCCAAGACCCTGGCGGCGCGTTCGCAGTTGGCGACGAGCTCCGGCAAGTCGCCCGGCCGGCGCGGCGCTATGTTGGTTCTGATCGTCCTGCCCGTCACGGTTCTGGCCGTGTCGATGACCTCTTTGACGGAGTAGCCGCGGCCGGTGCCGATGTTCAGCGCCGTCGTCTCGCCCCCCGCCTCGAGGTGCTTCAGCGCCGCGACATGCGCATCCACCAGATCCGTCACGTGGACGTAGTCGCGAATTGCCGTCCCATCCTGGGTCGGGTAGTCCGAACCATAAACCTCGACGGCTTCCCGGATGCCGGCGGCGACCCGCAAGACAAGCGGAATGAGCCGGGATTCCTGGTGGTGCTCCTCTCCGAGGTCTCCTTGCGGATCGGCACCTGCCGCATTGAAGTAACGCAAGGAGACGGATCGCAGCCCGTGCGCTTCGTCACAGTCCCGCAACATCCGCTCGACCAGGAGCTTGCCGTGCCCATAAGGATTGACCGGAAGTTTCGGGTCGTCCTCGACGATCGGCAGTTTGTTTGGTGTTCCGTAAACTTGACAGGTGCTGGAAAATATCACCTTGTCGCATCGATTATTGAGCGCGCTTTCAACTAAGTTAATCGAGCCCGCAACGTTGTTTTTATAATATTTGCTGGGGTCAACAACCGATTCCGCAACGTTTGAATCGGCGGCGAAATGGAGCACCGCCTGAATGTCATGGTCTCGAAAAATTTTGTCTAGAAACGCCGTGTCCCGCAAATCGCCTTCATAAAGTGAACCCCACTTTACCGCGTGCGTATTTCCACGCGACAGGTTATCGACAACCAGTGGCGTGTATCCAGCATTAGCCAACGCTTTACATGCATGACTGCCGACGTAGCCGGCCCCACCAGTGACGAGAATTTCCATGCGGTCACGCTACTTCGAATCAGATTCTACGGCAAGAATGATCCCCAGAACACTCGCCAGGGTATAGCTTGGTTCAGGGATGCTCTTCGGCGGTTTCCTTAAGCAGGCGCCACAGGAGAAATACAATCAAGATCGCGGCAGCTCCGCGAGCGATTAACGTCGCCCAAGCCGC
>JAJFGM010000321.1 GCA_021776145.1 Kiloniellaceae bacterium
ACGGTCATCTCTCCGGGGATCAGCTACGCGAAATCGGACAGCCGCTGGCACGTCAACTTCGACTATTCGTTGGAGTCGTCCTTTTACCTCGACAACACGGACCTCAACGAAGAAATCGACGCGCAATCCGGGTTGCTCGACGTGAGTTTTGACATCACACCGCGGACCCGGTTCGGACTGTTGGACCTCTTTCGAGAGACGCGGGACCCGACGGAACAGGCCTTTTCGGGCTCCGTCACAAGCGGCGACCGGGTAGACACCAACAATCTGAGTTTGTTCGCGAGCCACGCACAGGACGCGAATACAAACCTGAATCTTAGCTATACAAACATTCTTCAGGTCACCGAAACGGCGAACTCGATCGAAGTTACGACGCACGACGTCTTCGGTTCCATGGATATCGATCTGACTCCCAGGGATCGCGCCGGCGTAAGCGTGAACTCCCGTGCCTTCCTGCTCTCGGGAGCGGCCGACGAGTCCGCGCATGCGGTCACTTTCGACTATCGCCACGTATTCAGCCAGAATCTGGCCGCCCAAGCGAGCGTGGGGGCCGTCTACACCACCGCCGACTCAGGCCGCACCTATCTTCGCGCCCGGGGCTCTCTCGAAGCGGCACTGAAGAACGCGATCCTGGGCCTCGATTTCAATCGTGATCTGACGGCGCAAATCGGGCTCGCCTCCCTCTTGATCACCAATGAGCTGTCCGGGTCGGCACTCTTCCGGCTCGGTCAAGGCTGGCAGTTGGGCTCCGAAGCCAGCTACTCCACAGTCAAAAACATCGGGGTCGCCAGTCTTGAGGCCGACGAATTCGAAGGGCGCGCCACGCTGTCCTACGCGATCCGGGACAACCTTTGGGCACGCATGAAATATACCCTCACGCGCGAGGACACCAAGGGGCAGCCGAAGGCCACGACCGCCAATAGTCTCGTTCTGAGTTTCGTCTTGAGTTGGTGAATCCCGGATCCGGTTGCGGGACCGTGCTGCCTCGACGCTGGACGCATTAGGAAAAGGAGTTACAGGCCTTGTCGGTTTCGGCAATAGGTTCGGAGCGGTTGCGAAATTCTTGGTTTCTACTCTTCGTTTTGCTTTTGGTTCTGCGGCTTGCAATCGCCCTGCTCGTCGACGTCGCCTTCGCCGTCGAGAAGAACGTCGATGTCTACGCCACCGTGGCGGGCAACATCGTGGCCGGACACGGCTTCGTCGCGGTACCGGGCGATCCGATTCTTTGGCGAACTCCAGGCTACCCCTATTTCCTTGCCCTCGTCTTTGGTCTCTTCGGCGACGGCAATGAGTATGCCGTCCTGGTGGCGCAGGCCGCCCTGGTCGGCATCACCGGTCTGATCATCTGTTGGATCGGCCAGCGGCTGTTCGGCAAGCCGGTGGGCGTCGTGGCGGCAATCCTTTTCAGTCTCTATCCCCTTTCCGCCTACTACACGCTGCGCATGCTGCCGGAGCCGCTGTTCACCTTGGCGCTGACGGCGACAACCGCGGTTCTGCTGCTCGCGGTCAGTTCGGGCCGGACCTGGCACTATCTGGCTTTTGGCCTGCTCTGCGGCGCCACAACATTGATCAAGCCGGCCACCATGTTTTTCGCGGTTCTTGCCGCGGTTGCGGTGATCGTCCTGCATCGCCGGAATCTGGCCTCGGTCCTGCCCAAGGTCGTCTTGTTTGTCGTCGCCAGCGTCCTGGTGATTGCCCCCTGGACGGCGCGAAATTACGCGGTCACGGGCCACTTCATCCCGGTTGCCACCGGTGGCGGACACGCCCTTTGGGTCGGCAACAACCTCATTACGGGGGGACGGGAAGAGGTGGAAGGCGCCGAACTGGCGGCCCTGGATGAAAAGATGCGCGCGATCATTGCTTCGGCCTATGGCGTGGATCCGAGTAAAATCCCTTGGCGATCCTCGACCGCGCCGGCTCAGACCGTCAACGTGCCTTACGAAGTCGATCAGGCCTTTACCCGCGAAGCCCTGCGGCAGATGCGGGCCCACCCCTTCGAGACCCTGGGCATCATGCTGCGCAAGACTTTTCGGACCTGGTTCAGCATTGGCAGAATTCAGAATCAGTGGGCTCGGGGCTTTGTCGTCGCCCTGCAAGGCTCGCTGTTGGCATTGGCGGCCTATGGCGCGATTCGCGCCGCCGGAATTGGGCGACCGTTGCTGCTGTTGCTGCTGCCGGTCGCCTATTTGACGCTGATACATACGGTGACATTCGGCACGCTCAGATACAGCATGCCCATGCTGCCGGTGGTTATCCTATTGGCGACAGCCGGCATTTTTCATATAGTTCAATCACGGTGGCGTGAGCCTTCGCCAAGAACGTCCCTCGAATGAGGCGGTAGCTTTCTGGACGCGTGACCAGGACACCTGCCGTTAAATTTGCTGAGTCTGAGGAGCCAGAGCCGCACGGATTAACGCATCGCGAATGAGGCGCGTTTTCCTAGTCTTCGGTTATGGTTGTTCGGACGAACTGACCCTGGGGTCAGTTTTTCGAACAGGCCGGGTCGCTGGTCGCGGTGGGGTGTAGATGAGAGCAGTGGTCACCGGAGGGACGGGTTTCGTTGGGCGCGTGCTCGTGCGTGAACTCGTATCCCGCTTCGGCGTCGAAAACGTCGTCTGCCTGGCAATGCCTGACGTTGGCGATGGCGAACGCTCAGGCCGGGCCTATCTCGATAGTCTCGGCGTGAAGGTGCTGCCGTGCGACATCCGGACATGGCAGCCGGATCCGCAAGAGGTACCGCATTTTGACGTTGTCTTTCATTTGGCGGCCTCTATCGACAACCTTGCGAGCGATCATAGGACCAACGATCAGGGCACCGAAAATCTCCTAAACGTGCTTGGTCCGCGGCTTCGCGGGAAACGTTTCGTCTTTACCAGCACCGTCAACACAATGGATCGAGAAGGACTGGCCACCGCGCCGCTGAACGAGTCCTCGCCAGTGAGTTCCACCACCGCCTACGGCAAATCGAAAATCCGCGCCGAGCAGATTGTCCGCGAGCAGCAAGCCCACTGGGGCTATACCTTTACGATCCTTCGCCTCGGCATGGTTTATGGCCCGGATGTCAGGCGCGCGGGATTTTTTGGTCTGTTCAGCGACTGGACCGCGACCGGCCACCTGCTGGCCCGCATACCCTGGCCCGGCCGCGCTGGCGTTGTCCTGGCCGATGACGTCGCACGCGTCGCGATTGCCTTCGCCCAGCTCGAAGCGGCCAGGGACGAACTTTTCTGCGTCGCTACGGAGTCCCCGACGGTCGCGGACATCGTCGCCGCAATCGCCAGAGCCCAAGGCGTACCCTACAAGCCCCTTAAAGTTCCGTCTTGGTGTTGGGATCTGGCCCGCGGCGTTGTTCGCCTTTCATGGCTGTGGTCGCTGCTGCCGAGCACCCTCTATGGCCAGGTCTGGCGGCTTGGCCAAATGCTCAATCACGGCCTTTGGTGCGACGGCTCGAAGATGCGGGGGCTCTACACGGAACCACTGGTGACGATCGACGAGGGCATGGCGAGCATCTTTTCTTCCCTCACGGCCAGTGAAGGTTCGGCGAAACGAAGCGGCCGGGTCAGCGGTAACGCTAGCGGCAGCGCTTTCCAGACCGAACTGTCGAAATCCGAGCATCGCTGAGACAGAGAGGGACACTTCGGTCCCCCGCCGCGGTATCGGCACGCTTGTTTATGCTTCGGATCGGGGCATAGCGGAACGCCATCGCAATTTCAGCGCGGGATCCGATCTCGGATGTGCTGCGGTATCGATGGACTTCATGTTGCGCGCTAGAGCAATATCCGGACAGGTTGAACCACAAGAGTTCAACCTGTCCGGATGAAAATTGCTCTTCACATTAACGAGTTAGAGCGTCTTTATCCATTCAGTTGGATCGCTGAAAGCGATTCCAAGTGAACGGATGACGCTCTAGTGAAGGGGCGTCGCGATGTCGTCGGCGTAGGCGTTCGACTCGTAAAGCTCGGTCTCTTCCAGGGCGTCAAGCCAATAGCCAGAGCTGATGATGTCCATTCTCATGGCCGTCTCGGAGATCGGCTCGGTTCGCACGATCCAAACGACCTCGTCGGCATTCGGAAACGACGTTCCCGTCAACTCCTTGCCGTACAGCCGGTGCAGAACGGCGTGACTTTCCATGCCGTCGGCGAGCAGGCGCACGAGGAAGGATTCGTTGGGCGAAGCGGTCAAGAGTTCCTTCGCGGCGGCGTTCTCGGCTGTGACTTCGAGCTGAACGCGAACCGCATCAGGTTTGGGAAATGTCAGGGGAAAGGCGGCATATAACAGGCTTCCAGCATTGAACATGCGTTCATGGAGCTTTGAGTTCGCATATTCTTCCCAAAGCTTTTCCTCTGGCATTTCGCTGGCAAGATTGCGCGTCTGCCCATCTCGAAGGATGTCTCCCATGTCATGTTTCAGGACAAGATAGGCCGCGTCCACTGGATCCAGGTCCTGCAGGGACATGATGCACATTTCGCGCAACTCTTCGTCGCTCATTCCAGTTACGTCGCCATACTCCATGGCATCGAGAAGAGCGGCGAAGTCCTCGGCTGTCCGAGCGCCTTCAATCTCCAATAGGTTCGAAAAGTCCACAAGACGAACCCGAAAGATAGTCTTCATGCTTTGTCGGCGACCTTAAGCGCAATTGATGCATATTGTGGTATAATGCAATGCTTCGAGCCTTTTTGGCGCGATTTTCTCGCCGCAGCTTTCGCATATCCCGTAAGTGCCGCTATCGATTTTTTTCAAAGCCGCTTTGATTTTTTGAATTTCGGCGACGGCCATGTTGCCGACTTTTTCCAGCACTTCGTCGTTTTCCGACTCAACCGCGCTTTCCGACCAGTCGTCATCTCCGGGTTCGCTTAACTCATCGTCGATTTCATGCGCCCGCTCTTCCAATTGGAGGAGCCGCGCTTCAAGTTTCGTCTTGATTTCCTGAATTTCGCTCACTCGATTTTCCAGTTCTACCTTGCACATGGATCAGCCTAAGACTTAAGAAGCAACGTGACCGAATTAAGAGGCATCGGCCTGTTTTGTTTTCAGTTTACCAATAACATCGACACGCGGCGCTGGCTGCGGCGGCGGCCTCTATCGAAACGCAATCGCCCGCTAAAAAGATCATCAAGGACGGTCTTTTCGAATGGGGCAAAAGCGCGCCTGCAACGGATATGGAAGCCGACCGCGTTCCAATTTTGTCCGCCGCGCAAAAAAACCTCTCTCATGGCGGCAAACTCAATGGACACTGGTTTGCACCCGAACGCAGCGACCTATTGCCGCATCACAGTGTTTCGAAATTGCGGGCTTGCTTAAACGCGTCCCCTGCCTTGAAAGAGGTATTCGACAGTTAAGACTGTGGTGCCGCCTGCAAGACTCGAACTTGCGACCCTCGCATTACGAATGCGATGCTCTACCAACTGAGCTAAGGCGGCAGCGTCCCGAAGACGGGCTCCGGGCGAGCGGCCGGAATGTAAAACCAAGACCGCGCCGACGCAAGCGTGCAAACGCGCAGGCGTCGTGCCAAAACCGCGACAATGCCGCCGCCTCAGGCCTTGACGCGGGCATCCTCGATGACTTCGGCGTCGAGCACCGGCTGCTCGGGCGCGGCAAGGCCCGGCGGCAGGCCCCAAGCCAGGGAATCGAAGCTGTCGCAAACCCGGCAATGGGCGCCCCAGGCGGCGGCGACGGCGCCGCAGGAGGCGCAGACCCAGGTCGGGTCGGCGGGCGCCGTTCCGGCCCGCTCCAGCCACGCCCGCGCCGCCGCGGTGTCATCGTTCTCGGCCTCTTCCAGGCGCGCCATGAGGCGGCAGACGCGGGCCGAGGGGCGCGCGTCGCCGATGGCCGCGTCGATGTGGCGTCGCGCCTCGCCCCAGAGCTCCGCGACAAGGCAGGCCTCGGCTTGCGCCAGGTGGCTTTCCGGATCGTGCGGCTTGGCCGCCGCAAGCTTGGCCATGCGCTTGACCTGGCCCAGCGCGTCGGCCTTGCCATCGGCGGCGCGGTAAAGCTCGGCGAGGCCGGCATGCGGTGTCCGCGCCCAGGTTCTTTCGATCACCTTTTGCGCCTCGCGCCCACGCCCGGCGGCGACCGCCAAGCGGGCCAGGAGCAGCACCGCCGCCAGGCTGTCCGGCGCCTGCTTGTGGGCGTCGCGGGCAAAACCAAGGGCGCGGTCGCGCTGACCCTGGCCATCCGCCTGTTCGGCGCGCTCGAGCAGCAGCGCGACGCGTTTGCCGCGCGCATCGGCCGCCGGCAGAGCTTTCAGCCGGGTCGCCAACTTCAGGGCCCGGTCGGCCGCCTCGAGATCGCCGCCGCGTTCGCTCAACTCGAACAGTGTGGTCAGGACCCAGGGTGTCTTCGGGCGCAGGGTCTGAGCCTTGCGGGCATAGTCCAGCGCCGCATCGTCGTCGCCGTCGCGCAGCGCCTGAATGACCAGCCCGCGCAAGCCGAGAAAGCGGGTCTCCTCGCTATCGAGCATGGCGGTGAAGTAGCGCTTGGCGGCCTGGTCATCGCCGCCCAACTGTGCCGCCTGAGCCGAAATCAACAGGGTCAGCGGCGGCTCGTCGAGCAGGGTCTCGGCCTTGCGCGCCCAGCGCTTGGCCTCGTCGGCGTCGCCGGCCGCCACCGCCAGCATACCCTGGTTGAGCGCCTTGTAGCCGCGTCGCGTGCGCCCTTCCTGCAGCTTGCGGCCGATGCTTTCGGGCGCGCGATAGAGGAACCGCCAGAAGCGATAGATCAACGCGGCGGCCGCGGCGACAAGCAGCGCCACGAGCATCAGCAAACCGACCGGTGCGTTGTCCAACCGCCACCCCAACCATTCGATGGAAACGGCGCCGGGTCGGTTGGCGAGCCAGATCGCCACCGCGACAACGAGCGCAATCTTGATGCAAAGAAAGAGCGTCCGGGTCATGCGTCAACCGTCCCCGCGGGCGGCCCGCGCCCGTTCGGCCAAAAGCGCGCCCAGCTCGGTGACCGCGCGGCCGGCGGCGAGGCGCGCTTCGGCCTTGCCGCGCCACGCGGCGACGGCCTCGGCGGCTGGGCCTTCAAGCGTCGCGAGTTCAGCCAGGGTCCCGGCCAGATCGCCTTCCCGCAGCTTGACCTCGGCGCGCGCCACGATGGCATCGGCGGCGTCGCCCTCGACCATGCCGACCCGGCGGATCGAAACAAGCTCGGACACACGCCGCAGCGCCCCGGCGACCCACCCCTGCTCGGCCAGTCCGCGATCGGCGCCGACGGCGGCGGCGGCCACGGCGGGGAACGCCGCCTCGAGATCGGCGAGACTGGGCAGGCCGGTCTCGGCATGGCCCGCCAACGGATCGAGGCGCTGGTTGAGGACCGCGTCGTCGCCGGCCAAGCCGCGCAAAACCTGCAATTCCGTCGCGTAGGGCGCCGAACCGCGCAAGGCGTCACGCAATTGCAACGCCGCCAATGCCAGCGCGCTGGAGCCTGCACTGCCACGGGCGACGGCGGCGATGGCCTGTTCCAGGCTGGCCATTTGCGACTCCAGGGCAGCCAAGGTCCCGACATCGGATTCGCGCGCCGCGAGACGACCCTCGAGGTCGGCAAAGGCGCGCGTCAGGCGCTGCACCGCCTCGGGATCGGCGCCTGGCGTCGGCGCCACGCCCGCGAGCGCTTCGAGTTCGGCAATGCGTGCTTCGAGGCCAACCGCCGGGGCACTGGGTTCACTGGCCAGCGACTCCAGGCGCCGATCCAGTTCGGCAAACCTGGCTTCCAATCCCGTTACTTCGCTTGCGACCGCGGCCAGCCGATCGGCATCACTGTCTTCGGCGGCTGTCAGGCGCTGCGACAAGATCTCGATCTCGGCGCCCAGGCTTTCAACACCCTGTTGCAGCTCGTCGACGGCCTCTTGCGTCGGCACCGCCTCGAGGCGCGCCACGCGCTCCTCGACAGCGGCGAAGGCAGCAACCTCGACAGCCTCGCTCGTCTCCGGCAGCGGCAGATAGGGCAGCCAAAGGTCACGCGTGACCACGGCGCCCACGGCACCGGCCGCGAGAATGACAACGCCGATGACAAAACCGCCAATAAAGGGCCACTTCCAAGCGCCGCCCTTTTTCGCGGCCGCCGGCGTGCCGGCGGCGGCAGTCTTCTTGGTGTCGCTCTTTTTCGTCTCGCCGGATTTGGGGTCGCCACTTTTGGCGTCGCCGTTCTTACCAGCTCCAAGCTGAGCGGTCGCCTTCTTGTCAACCGCACTATGGGCCGCGGCGGGCACCGCCTTGGAAGCCGCCGAGGCCGTGGACCCTGGCGAGGCCGCGGACCCTGGCAGGGCCGTGGCTTCGGTTGTGTCCTTAACGGGCGACACCTTACCGGTTGCGCCCGAGGCGTCGGGCTTGGCCTGCTGCTTGTCGGCGCCCGTAGCGCCGTGATCCTTGTCCGTCAAGTTGTCCTCGATTGCTGCCTGCTGGTGGTCTTTGGCGGTCGAGACGGCCTTCACCTATGGC
>JAJFGM010000322.1 GCA_021776145.1 Kiloniellaceae bacterium
GGCGGAAGGTGGTTTGCTGGACGCGCTGGTGCGGGGTCGACCGCAACCCTGCAAGGTGGCGCGTCTGCCCTTCGTCAAACCCGGCTACTACCGCGGTTGATCGCGGCGGCCGAGAACACAATCCGAACGCCGCGCAGGTCGCGCCAAACTAGGATCAGGGAAAGGGGACCATTATGAGCACATTGAAATTTTCCGAAGACCACGAATGGATTCGCGTCGAGGGCGATGTCGGCACCGTCGGCATCAGCCAACACGCGCAAGAGCAGCTTGGCGACATCGTCTATGCCGAGCCGCCGGAAACCGGGCGCAGCATGAGCAAGGGCGACGAGGCCGCCGTCATCGAATCGGTCAAGGCCGCCAGCGAAATCTACGCACCGGTCGGTGGCGAAGTGGTCGAGGCGAACGAGGCCCTGGCCGACAATCCCGGCCTCATCAACAGCGATCCCATGGGCGAGGGCTGGTTCTTCAAGATGAAGATCGCCGATGCCGCGGAACTGGACGGCTTGATGGACGAAAACGCTTATAAGGCCTTCGTCGAAGGCCTCGAGTAAGGCCTATAACGGCGTGCCAGGATCCGAACCGGGTGCTGGCCTTTTTGAACTCAAATAGTTCGTACCGGCCCGGGTGGCGTGATCGCTCGAGTGCGGTGATCGAAGGAAAGACGAGAGATGTCCGAACAACGCCATTCGTTGGAAACATTGGAGATGCGCGGTGATTTTGTGCGTCGCCACATCGGTCCGGGTGAAGAGCAGATCGCGGAAATGCTCGAGACCCTTGGCTACGATAGCCTTGAAGCCCTGGTTTCAGCGGCGGTGCCGGAATCGATCGTCGCCAAGGAACCGCTTGCCCTGGCCGAGGCAAAGAGCGAGCGGGTGACGCTGTCTTATCTGCGCCAGATGGCGGCCCGTAACAAGATCTTCATCTCGATGATCGGCATGGGCTATTACGGCACCATCCTGCCGAGTGTCATCCTGCGGAACGTTCTGGAAAACCCGGGCTGGTACACGGCCTATACCCCCTACCAGGCCGAGGTCAGCCAAGGCCGCCTGGAAGTACTGCTTAACTTCCAGCAGATGGTCATCGATCTGACCGGAATGGAACTGGCAAACGCCTCGCTGCTTGACGAAGCGACCGCCGCGGCCGAGGCCATGGCTATGTCGCGTCGTATCTGCAAGAACAAGTCGGACGTCTTCTTTGTCGACACCGACTGCCATCCACAGACCGTCGCCGTAGTCAAAACCCGGGCCCGCCTGCTCGGCATTACCGTGGTTGTGGGCGACCCCGAAAACGACCTTGGTCAACACACGGTCTTTGGCGTGCTGCTCAACTATCCCGGCTCGAGCGGTGCCGTTCGCGACCTCAGCGGCGTTATTGCCGCCGCCAAGGAACAGGGCGCCCTGACCACCGTTGCCAGCGATCTCTTGAGCCTTGCCTTATTGACGCCGCCGGGCGAGATGGACGCCGACATCGTCGTTGGCTCTGCCCAGCGATTCGGCGTGCCCATGGGCTATGGCGGCCCGCACGCCGCCTTCTTCGCGACCCGCGACGCTTACAAGCGGCAAATGCCGGGGCGCATCATCGGGGTCTCGGTCGATGCCCTCGGCAAGCCGTCCTATCGCATGGCACTGCAGACTCGCGAGCAGCACATTCGCCGCGAGAAGGCGACCAGCAACATCTGTACCTCGCAGGTTCTACTCGCCGTCATCGCGGCTCTTTACGGCGTCTATCACGGCCCCGACGGCCTGAAGATGATTGCCGGGCGCGTCCACCGCTTGACGCAGATCCTCGCCGAGGGCCTTCGACGCCTGGGGGTCGAGGTGGTCAACGAGTCCTATTTCGACACCCTGACGGTGCGGGTGCCGGGGCAGGCGCGGCGAATTGCCGCCAAGGCTCGCGAGTTGCGCATCAATTTGCGCGCTGTCGATTCCGACAGACTGGGTATCTCCTTCGACGAGACCACCAAGCGGGCCGAACTCGAAGCCTTGTGGCGGGCCTTTTCGAGCAAGGCCGACCAGACCCTGGACATCGAAGAGATCGACGCCATGGTGCCCGAGTGCATCCCACAGACGCTGCGCCGCAGCTCGGCCTTCATGACCCATCCGGTCTTTCATCTCTACCACGCCGAAACCGAAATGCTGCGCTATCTGCGCTGGCTGGCGGCGAAGGACCTGGCGCTTGACCGCGGCATGATTCCCTTGGGCTCCTGTACCATGAAACTCAACGCCACCACCGAGATGATCCCCATAACCTGGCGCCAGTTCAGCGCCGTGCATCCCTTTGCGCCGCTCGACCAGACACAAGGCTACCAGCAGCTGATCGAGGAGCTGGAGGATATGCTTTGCGAGGTCACCGGCTTCGATGCCGTGTCGCTGCAGCCCAACGCCGGCTCGCAGGGTGAGTATTCCGGCCTGCTTGTGATTCGTCGCTATCACGAAAGCCGCGGCGAGGGTGACCGCGATATCTGCCTGATCCCGGCATCGGCACATGGTACCAATCCGGCTTCGGCGCAGATGGCCGGACTCAAGGTGGTCGTCGTCGCTTGCGACGAGGACGGCAACGTCGATGTCGACAACCTCAAGGCCAAGGCGGCAGAACATGCCGCCAATCTGGCCGCCCTGATGATCACCTACCCCTCGACACATGGCGTCTACGAAGTCGCCTTTCGCGAGATCTGCGAGGTCATTCATCAGCATGGCGGCCAAGTCTATATGGACGGAGCCAACCTGAATGCTCTTTTGGGTATTTCGAAGCCGGGCCGCATCGGCGCCGACGTGGCCCATATGAACCTGCACAAGACCTTTTGCATCCCGCATGGCGGCGGCGGGCCCGGTGTCGGCCCGATCGGTGTCGGCACGCATTTGGCGCCCTTCCTGCCGGACCACCCGCTGGTGCCGGGCGTCAATCCGGCCGCAACCAGCGACAGCAGCATAGGTGCCGTGGCCGCGGCGCCCTGGGGTTCGGCCGGTATCCTGCCGATTTCCTGGGCCTACATAGCCATGATGGGCGGGCCTGGTCTGACGCGGGCGACACAGATGGCGATCACCAATGCCAACTACATCGCCAAGCGCCTGGCGCCGCACTATCCCGTGCTCTACACCGGCCCCAGCGGTTTGGTGGCGCACGAGTGCATCATCGACCTCAGGCCGATCAAGGCATCCTGCGGTGTCTCTGTCGACGATGTTGCCAAACGACTGGTCGACTATGGCTTCCACGCGCCGACCATGTCCTTCCCGGTGGCCGATACCCTGATGATCGAACCCACGGAATCCGAGGCCAAGCGCGAACTCGACCGCTTCTGCGATGCCATGATTTCGATCCGCAAGGAAATTGCCGCCATCGAGGCGGGGGAGGCCGATCCGCAGGACAACCTGCTGCACAACGCGCCGCACACCCACCACCTGCTGCTCGAAGGCGACTGGAAACGGCCCTATTCGAAGGAAGCGGCCTATTTCCCGATGCATGCCCTGCGCGAGGACAAGTATTGGCCGCCCGTCGGACGCATCGATAACGTCGCCGGCGACCGCAATCTGGTCTGTACCTGCCCGCCGATGGAGGCCTATCAGGACGCCGCCGAATAAGCCGGCGCACCAGCGGTGAACCCTTGCCGAGCAAAGAAAAACCCCCGGTTCGTCGAACCGGGGGTTTTTGTTTTCGGCTCGGAATGCCGCTTCAGTGCAGCTTGGCGCCGACCTCCTTGATCGAATTCTCGAGCATCCGGTCGGCGCGCTCTTGGTCGAGGTTCTCGGCTAAAAGCTTGCGTGTCGCCGCGATGGCGATATCGACGGCCTGACCGCGCACTTCCTGCAACGCAGTGTTTTCGGCCTGGGCGATTTTTTCCAAGGCCGACTCTTCGCGCCGCTTTATCGCAGCCCGCAGGTCCGTCTCGGCCTGTTCGCTCATGCGTTTGGCCTCGGCCTTGGCGTGCGCGATCAGCTCTTCGGTTTCCTTCGCCGCGTCGCGTTGCTTGCGCTTGTACTCGGCCAGGGTCTTCTGCGCTTCTTCGCGCAGGCGCTGGGCTTCATCGAGTTCGGCGCGAATCGATGCGGCACGGCTGTCAAGGCCGCCGGTGATGGCCTTGCCAAGCGGCTTCAGTGTGAGCGCCAGGAAGATGACGAAGGCGACCGCCGTCCAGAAAGTCGGATCTTGGAACATCAGGACTGCCCTCCCATGACCGCGTCGACGGCCTTCTTGACCTGATCGCCGCTGGGCGCGACGTCGAGCAGTTTCGAAGTCGCCGCGGCCGCCACTTCGGAGACGGCGCCGTGCAGGTTGGCCAGCGCTTCATCCTTGGCGGCGCTGATTCGCGCCTCGGCCTCGGCGGCTTGGCCCGCCAACTTGGCGGTCAGCTCGTTGCCCCGACGTTCCACCTCGGCGGCCATCTCGTCCTGCGCCGCGCGCAGGACGTCGTGCGCCGAAGCCCGCGCCGCTGCCTGCGCCGCTTCGTATTCGGCGAGGACCGTCTCGGCGTCTTCCTTCAGCGCCGCCGCCTTCTTGAGATCGTCATCGATCTTGTCCTGCCGTGCTTCCAGGACGTCGCCGATCTTCGGCAGGGCCACCCGCCAAATGACGAAATAAAGCGGCACGAAGGTCAACAACAGCCAAAACAGCTGTGTCGGAAAGACGCTTGGATCTAGTTGTGGCATGTCCTGCCTCCTCGCTTCGAACCGCGGGCCGACCGAGCGCGAACCAGACTCAATTGATGGTTCGGCAACAGGCCCGTGGTCGCAGCCCGCCGCCCGAGGCGACGCTTAGCCAAACAGGATGAGGAGCGCGATCACCAGGGCGAACAGCGC
>JAJFGM010000323.1 GCA_021776145.1 Kiloniellaceae bacterium
ACGTTCCGTGGCCCTCGAGGCGCACGCCGATGACCGGATAGCCGGCCGCCCGAATCCCCTCTCCAAAGTCTCTCAATTCTGCTGGAGATGCCAGGAAGCCGTGCGTCAGGACGACGCCGACGCCCTTGTTGCTGTCGGGGAATAGCAGGTATGGCGCACCGCTTTGGGTCGCCGTCTCCATCTCGTTGATCTTGGCGTGGCGTGGTTGCCGATAGGCTTCCAGGCTCCAAACATGCCTCCTCAGTTGGTCGTCGAAGTGATGGCGCGCGAGTTCTTTCTCGTCGATCTTGGGCGCGCTTTTCACGGCTTTCGCGATTGCCCCTCTGGCGGCAGTCAGCGGCGCGATTTCGTTGGCGTAGACGAGGACCGGGTTTTCGAACCGCACCTGATCGAAATCGTGTTCCTCGGTCAGCTTTGGCAAGAAGGTGTAAGTATCCGGTCGCCTTTCGACCAGGCCGGAGGCGACGGCCGAGGACCAAAAATCGTCGAGCCCGCGGCCGCTGCCGACATCGACTCCTTCGTAGGCTTCGGGATTGGTGAGTGTTCGGTGCAGGTGGAGGGAGGGTTCCTGCTGCGCGTATTTGATCGCCAGATAAAGCGTTCGGTGAAATTCCGCCCGACTGACTTCCGTTCGACCGTCTTCGACGTAAGCGAGGATAAGCGCCGATGCCAAGTGGGCCGGGTTGACTGTCACCTCGCTGTAGATTTCCCGCATGCAGGAATCGCGCAGCCGGTTGGTCTCCCGCTTGAGCAAAGTCATAACGAAGCGTTCGATCCAACGTCCGGGATCCTGGTTCAGCGAGAACAGATCATCGAGCGAATAGATGCTCTCGAAGATCGCGTCGATCGCCCTGGCCTCCCACCAGCGCTCGAACTTCCTTGGCGCGATCGGCGCGCCAAAGCGGATGTCCATATCGGTGTTCTTGAGGAGAATATTGCCCTCGATCAGCAATTCCTCTGAGAAACTCTGGCCCAGACCCTTGACGAAGAATTCAACGCCGCGGCGCAGGACGTTGTCGGAAATGCGAATCGGGTAGAAGGTGATGTTGGCCGGTACGATCAGCGTCGGTTTCCTGGCGGCGGCGAGCAAGGTCTCGACGCTGTCCATACCCAGCGATTTGACCCATCGCTCGAGGCGCGGCCGGTTGCCGGATTGCTGGACCGAAAGAATTCGGGACTTGAAAATTTCCAGAAAGAGCGCGATGACGGCGGCCCCGGCATGGTGCTTGCGCCGCTCGCCGGCGGTACGCGAATAGACCCCATAGCGGCCTTCACTGTCGATGCTGCGTCGATCCTTAACCATGCCGCCTTCGGGAAACACGATGATTTTTCGGCCGCGCAGTGTTTCCGCTGCCAAAAAAGGAAGCAGACCCGGAAGATCGTTCGGAACCACGCCGACTCCCATCAGGAAGCGGCCAAAACCGCCCCCGCCGGCGAACAACTCCTTGCCCGCAACGCAACGGCAATAGGCGCCGGTCTCGGTGTGAATCAGGTAGGGAGGGGTGAGCGTCTCGAAGCGCGCGAAGTGATTGAACAGGAAGATCTGGCCGGCGTCGGCCTGGCCATCTTCGCGATGAAATTTGATGTTGAGGCCGAGGCGCTTTTGCAGAACGGAAAATGCTTTGACGCACCAATCGTACGTGGAGACTTTTATCTCAAGATCGATAGGGTCATACACCCTTGGTCAAGCTTTCCGACTATCGCAGTTATTGCGTTGATATCATTCGTGGTTAGAAAGAAAGAATTAATGATTTACTTACGCAGCTTGTACCGCCGATCAACGTGTTCTGGATACTTGCGGTCCTACCGAACGTTTTTCTTGGACATATTGTCATTTTTTACACTCTATCCAGTGCGAGGGTTCGGCATCCGTATGCGCAAACGTCCATGACCGGGGACGATAGGCTCCACAGCATAGCCCGTCGAGACCGGTTGTGTGCAAAGAAAGCAGCATGATCGACGACGAGGGCGCTCAGAGGTAAAGGGTATCCAGAGACTAGAACGCTGCCGCGATCGCATTCGATCTTGGCAAGAACAGCTTCCATCCGAGCGGCTTCGGTGGTCCTCATGCGATCCGAGACCGAACCGGAAGAGCTGCTCTAACCGATCGCGATTCGCTCTGGTGCCGGGGCCGATTTTCCTGCTCTGAGCCCCGGGCTTATCCGGCGCAGCACGAAAGCTTGCTGACAGCCTTGTCGAAGGTCCGGGCGGCGAGCTTCGGGCCTTCCACCGTGGTCAGATAGGGAAAGATCGTCTCGGCGAGGTCGTTGACGGTCAGCTTGTGCGTCATGGCCAGGACCGCAGTCTGGATTGTATCGGCGATGCGGCGCCGGACTGCCCGATCATCGACGCTTTGTTCGACGGCGACAGCGATTGAACTCTGGTGGCCTCGATGCGATCCGGACTTGTTCGAGCAAGATTGCTGGCGGCCGTGCGGCCCGCTAGTCTGATCGCCGAAGATGGTAATCATTCGGTGCTGCCGTCAAGCCAGCCCGAGTTCGACTGGCGAAGTGAGGCGAACTTGACCATTCTGCCCTTCCAGACCCTCTACTTCGAGGACTTGAGCGTCGGCTTGAGCGAGACCTATGCGAAGACGGTGCGGTCTTCCGACGTCGTCGGTTTTGCCGAGATCACCGGCGACCGAAATCCAATTCATCTTTCCGAGCACTTTGCCGCGCGCACGCCCTTCAAGGGGCGGATTGCGCATGGCCTCTATACGGCCGGGCTGATTTCGGCGGTCATCGGCACACGCCTGCCGGGCCCCGGCGCCATCTATATCTCGCAGACCCTGCGCTTCCTCGCCCCGGTTAAGATTGGCGACACGGTTGACGCCACTGTCGAGGTCGTCGAGTTGAATGCGCGGAGGCAGCGCGCCGAGCTCTTTTGCAAGTGCGAGGTCGGCGGCACCCTGGTCCTGGAAGGCGAGGCGGTCGTCAAGGTGCCGCGTCGCCAAGAGGACTGAAACGCTCAAGACATGCTCAAGACATAGTGTCAAAACAGTCACGACACATCCTCGGCTTGACGGGATGTTCGTCGAAGGAGAACAGGGGCGGTTCGATGTTTGCGCGGCGGATGAGCGAATTGCGGAGAAGGCTTGCTGACGCGGGCGTCGACGTCGCGCTGATCACCGACGAAGACAGCGTCTATTACTTCACCGGCTATTACGATTATCTGCATATGGAATTCGGCCGGCCGACGGTCCTCGTCGTACCGAGGGTTGGCGCCAGCCTGCTGATCACGCCCAGCATGGAACTGGATATGGCCGAAGCCGCCGCGGTCGTGGATCGTATCGAGGCTTGGAATGACGGCCTGGGCGAGGAATGGCGCGCCGCCATACCGGCCGCGCTGAAAGGGGCCGCCTGGGTCGCAATCGAGCCGGACCGGATGCCGCCGCTGGTCCGCGATTTTGTCGGATCCCTTGTCGCGGAGTCCCGGCTTGGCGATGTCACGCCGATTGTCGCCGAGATGCGCATGATCAAGTCGGCGGAGGAACTGCAACTGGCGCGCCACGCGGGCGAAGTGGCCATGGCGATGATGGAGGCCGGCCGCGCCGCGATCGGCGCGGGCGTGCGCGAGTTCGAGGTGGCGTTGGCGACCTCGGCCGCGGGCACCCGCAAGGCGGCGCAGCTGCTCGATGCGCATTACGAAGACGGGCGCATGTCGCCGAATACGCATTTCCTGCAGATCATGGCCTCGGGCGACGAGATCACCAAACCGCATCACCGCGCGACGACGCGGGTAATGCAACGCGGCGAGCCGGTTTTCCTCTGCTTTTGCGGCATGACCAACTTTCACCGCTTCAAGCTCGGATTCGACCGCACCTTTTGGATCGGCGAGATCGCCGATGCCTCGCAAGCCGACGTCTACCGGGTGGCGGTCGAAAGCCAGGCCGCGGCGCTTGCGGAGTTGCGGCCCGGCGCGACCGCCGAGGCGGTTCACGCCGCCTATGCCGAGGTCATCCAGACCGCCGGATTCGACTATCCCTTCCGCTGTGGCCGGGCGACGGGATTCAGCTTTTTGGAAGCCCCGCAGCTGGTCTTCGGCGACAAGACGGTCTTGCGGCCCGGCATGGTGCTGGCGGTCGATGGCTCGGTCAGCCGGGCCCAGTCATCTCGCGCCAAACCGTTTCGCGCCAAACCGTTTCGCGCCCAGGTCGGCGACAGCTTCATCGTCACCGAGGACGGCTACGAACAGATCACCGCGCATCCCAAGGGTCTGGATGACGTGGTTCTGTAACGGAGAGGACAATGTTCACAAGCGGCGACAAGGTCGTATCCAGCCCCAGGCAGCCCGTGCTCGACGCCGGTCGGCATTGGCGGGCGAAGCTGGGCTTCATCCTGATGTCGACGGACCTGGCCGCCGAGGCAGACTTTTTCGCCATGGCGCCAGAGGGTGTCGCGGTCCATATCACGCGGCTGAAGACGGACGACTACACCACCAATGAAACCCTGGCCCGCCACATCGACGCCATGGCCGACGCGGCGGCGCGGCTGCAGCCGGACGCGAAACCGGATGTGATCAGCTACAGCTGCACCAGCGGCTCCATCGTCATCGGCGAAGACCGCGTCATGGCGGAGATCAAGAAAGGCGCGCCCTACGCGCGGCCAATGACGCTGGTGACCGGTGTGGTTGATGCGCTGCGCGAGCTGGGCGCGCGCAAGCTGGTGGTCGGCACGCCCTACCTCGACGAGATCAACACGGCGGAAGCGGAATTCCTTGTGGCCAAGGGCTTCGAGCTGCTCGACATCCAAGGCCTGAACCTGGAGACCGGCATCGAGTTCGGCCGCGTGACGCCGGCCTATTGGAAGGACTTCGCGCTGGAGATCGACCGGACCGAGGCCGATGCGATCTTCCTCAGTTGCGGCGGCATTCGCGCCCTCGAAGCCGCCGCCGAGATCGAGGCGCTGACCGGCAAGCCGGTCGTCACCAGCAACCAGGCGCAGATGTGGAGCTGTTTGCGGCGGGCCGGGATCGCCGATGCGATTGAAGGTTTCGGTCAGATTTTCGCCCATCCTGGGTTATCGTTGTTGCCGGGCTCCCGTGAAGGATAGGCAGTATTGGAAAAGGACGATTACATGAGTGACGCGCTGTTTGATGTTTCAGGACAGGTGGTGTTGTTGTCGGGCGGTAGCCGCGGCATCGGCAAGGCCATCGCGGCGGGCTTCGCGGAGCGCGGGGCGCGGGTCGTCGTCACCGGCCGCGAGGCTGCTTCCTTGGAAGACTGCGCGCGCGAGCTGTCGGGCGGCGGCGCGGAAGTTGGCTTCGAGGTCTGCGACGTGGCGGAGGCCGGACAGATCCAAGCTTGCGTCGGCAAGGTTCTGGACTCGCACGGCAGGATCGACTGCCTGGTCAACTGCGCCGGCGTCAATCGCCGCATCCCGGCCGAGGACTATACGGCCGAGGACTTCGATTTTGTCCTCGACATCAATCTCAAGGGCGCCTTTCAGATGTCGCAGGCGGTCGGGCGCCACATGCTGGAGCAAGGCCACGGCACGCAGATTAACATCGACTCCTTTTCGACCTATGCGCCGTTGACCAACGTCACGCCCTATTCCATGAGCAAGTCGGGAATGAGCGCCATGACCCGCGGCCTGGCCCAGGAGTGGGGCCCCAAGGGTGTGCGCGTCAATGCCATCGCCCCGGGCTTCATCCTCACGGATCTGACCGAGCGTCTGTGGTCCGACCAGAACATGCGCAATTGGTCGAATATGGTGACTCCGCTGCGCCGCCTCGGCGTTCCGCGCGACATGGTCGGTACCGCGATCTTCCTCGCGTCCGATGCCGCCGCCTTCGTCACCGGGCAAGTGATTCGCGTCGACGGCGGCACTTCCGCTGGCACCAACTGGCCGATCACCGGCGCCTTCAAGGTCACGGAGGGCTAAGCGCCTGGTGCGTGGCGACACCGCGCGAACGAACCTCAACAGGCCCTAAGGGGAGATTGGAATGTCACGCAGCGACAGAATCGAAATGACCGCATTCACGCCGAACGCGGCGCACGAGGGCCTGGGTGCCATGGCATCACGCCTGGTATTGCCGGCGAATTTGCCCTGGACGGAGGCCACGTTCCCGGGCGTGCGATTCAAAACCTTGATGATCGATCCAAAACGCGGCCTGCTGACGGCGCTCTTGCAGATGGATCCCGGCGCCGAGCTGCCCGACCATGAGCATGTAATGATGGAACAGACCTATGTCCTGGAAGGCTTTCTCGAAGACAAGACGGGGCCCGACAAAGGTTTGCGGGTCGGGCCGGGTGAGTTCGTCTGGCGGCCCGACGGCAGCCGCCATGCGGCCTGGACGCCCGAGGGCGGCCTGATGCTGGCGATATTCCTGATGCCCAACAAGTTCTACGAGGACGGCAAGGTCATCGACTTCCTCGGCCAGGATTGGCAAGAGACTTGGGGATCGTCGGGCATGTAAGTTGCTGTCCGGCCGCGCAAAAGGAGAGTCTGGAACATGAGGCGGATTATCGATCTCTCGACCCCGATCAAAAGCGGACACTTCCGTTGGCCGGTCGAGCGCAAGCTGTTGCGCAGTCACGAAGGCGGGGACGGCTTGCAGGCGACTTGGGTCGGCTGGGGCCTGCACGGCTTCACCCACATGGATACGCCGCGCCACTTCAATCCCGAAGGTTTCAGCACCGATGCCGTGAGTCTGGACATGGTCGTCGGCGAAGCGGCGGTCGTCGATATCAGCGGCCTGGGGCCCGAGGCGGCCATTACCGAAGAAGCCATCGCCGCCGCCGGCGGCCACGTGCGCGAAGGTGACATCGTCCTCATGCGGGCGCGCTGGGACACCGTCGAATCAATCGACAGGCCGGAATTCTGGACCCGCGCGCCCTACATGACGCGCGAAGCCTGCGAATGGCTGCTGGCCCGCAAGATCAAAGCCATCGCCTTCGACTTTCCACAGGACTACTGCATCCGCGACTACGTCAGCGGCGCGCGCAAGCCGGCACTGGAAGAGAACACCACCCATATCACGCTGCTGTGGAACGGTGTTTTGATGTTCGAATACCTCTGCAACATGTCGGAGATATCGCAGCAGCGCCCCCTTTTCGTCGGGCTGCCCTTGATGATTCCGGACCGCGACGGCGCGCCGGCGCGGGTCATCGTCATCGAAGAGGACTGACCCGGCGGCCGAAGCGAACGCGGTCAGCGCGGCCATTCGCTGTGGTGGCTGTCGATCACATAGGCATGTTTGTGCTTGGTTGGCGCGTGGTGGTGCGCGTGATGGTGTGGCTCGGGCCCCTCCCAGCCTTCGTGCGGGTGTTGATGGTGTTCGTCGTGGACGTGCAGGTGCTCGTGATCGAGCGTTTGGTGCCGGTGTTCCAGCGTGCCGGGATCGTCGGTCGGCCAAAGGGCAAAAGCGGCGAGCGTTGCAAGCAGGGTCAAGACCGCGAGCAGTGGGAAAGCGGCCGACAGCCCGACTTCGCCGGCAAGCCAACCGGCGAGGGGATAGGCGACAAGCCAGCAGGCGTGCGATAGGGCAAACTGCGCGGCGAAAATCGCCGGCCTGTCGGCGGCCCGCGCCGAACGCTTGAGCAGGCGGCCCGCCGGAGTCTGGATGAGGGAAGAACCGGCGCCAATTAGGAACCATAGCGGCAACAGCAGGAGCAGTCCGGGGCCGCTCCAGCCGAGCAACAGGCCGAGCGTCAGGATCAGGCCGCCGGCAAGCATGACCGGACGCTCCGGCAGACGCTCGAGCAGGCGCGGCAAGGCGAGGGCAACGAGCATCGAGCCGGCCCCGACGGCGGCGAAGGCCAGGGCGGTGTCGCTCTCGCTGCCACCGAGGCGCTCGCGCACGTAGACGACGGTATTGACGATGACCATGGCACCGGCGGTGGCGACGGCAAAGGACAGCGCCAGTTGTCCGCGCAAGCGCGGTGTCTTGAGATAGGCGGTCATGCCAAAGGTCAGGTTGTGCCGCAAGCCCGCTTCCCGTTCGCTCGCTTGTGGCGCGGGCAACCGCAGCGACGCGATGAGCAGGGCCGATATCAGAAAGGCGACGGCATTGGCGGCGAACAGGGCATCGTAGGTCACCAGCGCCAGCGCCGCCGCCGCCAGCATCGGGCTCAAGAGGGCCTCGAGATCGTAGGCGAGCCGCGACAGCGACAGCGCGCGCGTATAGCGCGCCTCGTCCGGCAACACGTCGGGTATGGTCGCCTGGAAGGTCGGGGTGAAGCCGGCGGCACAGGCGCTGAGCAGAAAGATCAAGACATAGACCTGCCAGATCTCGGTGACCCAGGGCAGACAGGAAATGCAGGCCGCGCGCCCGATATCGAGCGCGATCAGCAAACCACGGCGCGGCAGCTTGTGGGCGATGCCGCCGATCACCGGGGCAATGCCAACGTAGGCGAGCATTTTCAAGGCCAGCGC
>JAJFGM010000324.1 GCA_021776145.1 Kiloniellaceae bacterium
TGCCGACGACCTTGAGGTCCCAGCCCGGCACCGGCCGGGTCGGCGACCCCGGCTTGACCGGCAGGACCTCGATGCCCATGCAGTTGGCGGCGATCGACCAGCCGGTTTCCGTTTGCCACCAGTGATCGATGACCGGAATCCGCAATTTCTCTTGCGCCCAGGCCAGGGTGTCGGGATCGCAGCGTTCGCCGGCGAGGAACAGGATGCGAAAGTGCGAAAGGTCGTATTTGGCCAAAAAGGCACCATCGGGATCCTGCTGGCGAATGGCGCGGAAGGCCGTCGGGGCGGTGAACATCACCGAGACCTTGTGCTCGGCAATGACGCGCCAGAAGGCGCCGGCATCCGGCGTACCGACGGGCTTGCCCTCGTAGATCACCGTGGTGCAGCCCTGCAGCAGCGGCGCGTAGACGATGTAGGAGTGGCCGACCACCCAACCGACGTCCGAGGCGGCCCAATAGACCTCGCCGGGTTCGACGTCGTAGATGCTCTTCATCGACCATTTCAGGGCAACCGCGTGGCCGCCATTGTCACGCACCACGCCCTTGGGCTGGCCGGTGGTGCCCGAGGTATAGAGAATGTAGAGCGGATCGTTGGCATCGACCGCTACGCAGTCGTGCGGCGTCGCCGCGGCCACCGCTTCGCTCCAGTCGAGGTCGCGGCCAGCGATCATTTCCGCCCGTACCTGCGGCCGCTGCAGGAGGATGCAATGGTCCGGTTTGTGGCGCGCCAGGTCGATGGCGGCGTCGAGCAGGGGTTTGTAGGGGATGACCCGGGCAACCTCGATGCCGCAAGAGGCCGAAACAATGGCCTTCGGTTGAGCATCGTCGATGCGGATGGCCAGTTCGTTGGCGGCGAACCCGCCGAAAACCACCGAATGCACGGCACCGAGACGGGCGCAGGCGAGCATGGCGATGGCGGCTTCCGGTATCATGGGCATGTAGACGATGACGCGGTCGCCCTTGCCGACACCGGCGTCGGCCAGGGCCCCGGCGAAACCCGCCACCTCGTCGCGCAATTCACGGTAAGTGTAGCGGCGCACCGTGTCGGTGACCGGGCTGTCGTAGATGAGCGCGAGCTGATCGGCACGGCCGCCTTCGACATGCCGGTCGAGGGCGTTGTAACAGGTGTTAAGACTGCCGCCCTTGAACCAGCGATAGAACGGCGGATTAGAGGAATCCAGAACCTCGTCCCAGCGTTCATACCAGTCGATCTGTTCGGCGACCTCGCCCCAGAAGCCTTCGGGGTCGCTCAGCGACCGCGCGTGCATTTCACCGAAACCACTCATAATCTTCCCCTCGTCTGCAATTCGAGGCCCAGATGACGGCCGAACCACTTGGAATATCGTACTTCAGATTGCGTCAAATGGCGCCGTTGCGCAATCGCACCAACGCGGCCGTTGAGACCGTGTACACAAGCGCTATGCTAGGCCCCACCGTTCCCGAGCAACCGACAGCGCAGGCTAAAGACGATGAACCCCTTTGAAATTGACCTGGAACAAAATGCCGCCAACTACACACCGCTGTCGCCCTTGAGTTTCCTGCCGAGAACGGCCGCGGTTTATCCCGAGCATACCGCCGTCGTTCACGGCTCCTGGCGCACCAGCTGGGCGCAGACCTACACGCGCTGCCGCCGCCTGGCATCGGCCCTGGCGGCGCGCGGCGTCGGCGCCGGCGACACCGTCGCCGTCATGGCGCCCAACACACCACCGATGTTCGAGGCCCACTTCGGCGTCCCCGCGCTCGGCGCCGTGCTCAACGCCCTCAATGTCCGGCTCGACGCCGACACCATCGCCTTCATTCTCGATCATGGCGAGGCCAAGGTTCTGATCACCGACTGCGAATTTTCCGAAGTCATCAAGGCGGCGCTGACACAGCTCGGGCGCGACATCCTGGTGATCGACATCGACGATCCGCAGGCGGCGGGCGGCGGCGAAAGACTGGGCGAGATCGAATACGAGGACCTGCTTGCCGAAGGCGACGCCGACTTCGCCTGGAAACTGCCCGACGACGAGTGGCGGGCGATCTCGCTCAACTACACCTCGGGCACGACCGGCAATCCCAAGGGCGTCGTCTATCACCATCGCGGCGCCTATCTGAACGCGGTCGGTAACGTCATGACCTGGGGCATGACACAGCACCCGATCTACCTCTGGACCCTGCCGATGTTCCATTGCAACGGCTGGTGTTTCCCCTGGACCATTACCGCCCAGGCCGGCACGCACGTCTGCCTGCGGCGGGTCGAGGCCGGCCCCATTTACCAGGCCATCGCCGAGCACAAGGTCACCCACCTCTGCGGCGCGCCCATTGTCATGCAAATGCTGCTCGGCGCCGGCAAGAACGAGCGCCGCGACATCGACCACCAGGTCGAGTTCATGACCGCCGCCGCGCCGCCGCCGGCGGCGGTGCTGCGGGCCATGGCCGATGCCGGCATTCGCGTCACCCATGTTTATGGGCTGACCGAGGTTTATGGTCCGGCGGTGGTCTGCGCCTGGCACAAGGAATGGGACAGTCTGCCGATCGAGGAGCAGGCGCGGCTCAAATCACGTCAGGGCGTCGCCTATGTCGTGGAAGAAGGGCTGATGGTTGCCGACGCCGAGACCCTGGAGCCGGTGCCCAAGGACGGCGAGACCATGGGCGAGGTTTTCCTACGCGGCAACATCGTCATGAAGGGCTATCTGAAGAACCCGGCGGCAACGCGGGAAGCCTTTGCCGGCGGCTGGTTCCACAGCGGCGACCTCGGCGTTTGGCACGCCGACGGCTATATCGAACTGAAGGATCGCTCGAAGGACATCATCATTTCAGGAGGCGAAAACATCTCCTCGATCGAAGTCGAGGACGTGCTCTACCGGCACCCGGCGGTCGCCGCCGCCGCGGTGGTCGCCAAGCCTGACGACAAGTGGGGCGAGACGCCCTGCGCCTTTATCGAACTGAAAGCCGATGCCGCGGTCGAGGCTGCCGAGATCATTGCCTTCTGCCGCGAGAACATGGCGCGTTTCAAGGCACCGCGTCATGTGGTCTTCGGTCCCCTGCCGAAGACTTCGACCGGGAAAATCCAGAAATACGTGCTGCGCCAGCGCGCCGCCGAGGGCTGACGCCGTTCGTCGCGTTTCGACCGAGACATCTAGGCGTGAAGACGTAAAAAACCTGCAGCCGGCAAACTGCCGTCTTTGAATCACCAAACCACCAACGGAACAGGTTCAGGGGTTTCTAAGCCCCTTTACCGGCGTTGGCGGCGATTTCCTCTTCGGCAATCGCGCTTTACGGCCCCAAATTGGGCCTAAAACGACGAAGAGACCGCGTCTGGATCCAGTCTAGGTCTGGATCGCCGCGATCTCGTCCTTTATTCGTAATTTCTCACGTTTGAGTTCGTGTATTTTTATATCGTCTGGGTGAGGGCGTTGATTTTCAACGTCTAGGTCTTGTTCAATCCTGGCATGACGAGACCGCAACGAATCGACCCGATCCTCTACATTCATCCGAAACCTCCGCTTTCCGAATGTGATGATATCATGCTACCCCATGCTGGCGCATCAATGCAAATGCGCCGCGACGATAACCGGGAACGGCCAGATTTCATGAGCGAACGCGAACGCCTCATCATCGGGATCAGCGGCGCCAGCGGCATCATCTACGGCATCCGTTTGCTCGAAGTCTTGCGAACGCAGTCCCTGGAAACGCATTTGGTGATGAGCAAGGCGGCGGAGCTGACCCTGGCCTACGAGACCACGCTCAAGGTGGCTCAGGTTCAGGCACTCGCCGATCACTGTCACCGCATCGACGATATCGCGGCGACCATCGCCAGCGGTTCCTTCCAGACCCGCGGCATGGTGATCGCGCCCTGCTCCATCCGTTCGATGTCCGAGATCGCCAGCGGCGTGACCAGCACGCTCTTGACCCGCGCCGCCGATGTCGTGCTCAAGGAGCGGCGCCGGCTGGTTCTCATGCTGCGTGAAACGCCGCTGCACAGCGGTCACCTGCGAAGCCTCCTCAATCTATCGGAAATGGGTGCCGTGATCGCCCCGCCCGTTCCCGGCTTCTACGCCCAGCCAAAAAGCATCGACGATATCGTCGACCATTCGGTCGGGCGCGTCCTCGACCTTTTTGGCATCGACAACGACAAGGCCAAACGCTGGGGCGACCCGGGTACCCGCGTCCGCCCGGCCGGTGAATCCGGCGGCGATTGATAGGCGGCGGTTGTTCGGCTAGGTGTGTCATGCGGCGTGCCCAGCCGAGAACGGGCGCTTGCGCAACCCAACCTGTAATGCTTCAGCTGTCGACAGGCACCAACAACCAGACGGCTTCGAGCGGCGTAAGGCCGGGCCATGCGCCGGCCAGAAGCGCCGCGAGGTCGGCCGTGTCGTCCGTGCTGGGCGGGACTCCGCGAAGCGCCAAGTAAGCCAGCAGATTGGCTGCCGCCCGACCCGGCGCGGCGGCGCCCGCCGGAAACGCCAAGACATCCAGCAGGCATTGTTGCTCGCCTGCCTCGGCCTCCAACTCAGCGGCCATCACCTTTTCACGCAAACGCTTGCGCTGCGCCGGTGGTTGTTGGTCCGCATACGCCTTGAGCCGGCGCCGCACCGCGCGCAGCGGCGCCACGATATCGTCCTGCCAGGGTCGCGCCGCTTCGACGAGGCGCTTGAGGTCGCGGTCGCCGAGAGCGTGGCCGAAAGTCCCCGCCCAGGTGCAATAGAGCAGCAGATTGACGTCGAGGCCGTGGCGCTCCTGCAAGGCCAGGCAGGCCATCGACACCCCATCGTGGCCATAGACCGCGAGCGAAAACTCCCAAAAGGGATTGTCCGGCAGCCGCGGCGGGCCGGTTTTTGCCTTTAGGGGCTTCGCCCCAGCCGGTATCTTCCCTGTGAGTTTCGCCCGCTTAGTCATCGCCGAGGCAGATGCCCAATCCACGCGCCGTGGAAACCATCGGGCCGTCGAGTTCAACGGCGCGATAAGCGGCGATGGCTTCGGAAATCGGCACGTCGATGACGTGGCGGCCGCTCCAGGCGACCATGCGATCGAAGCGACCGGCGGCAATGAGATCGACGGCGTGAACCCCAAAGACCGAGGCCATGATACGGTCGCGCGCTGTCGGCATGGCACCGCGCTGCAAATGGCCAAGGACCGTGACACGGGTCTCTGCGCCGAGCCGTTGGGAAATCTGTTCCGCGATGTATTGACCGATGCCACCGTACTTGCCGTCGCCGAAACCCTGTTGCCGAACAGCTTCGCCAGTCTCGGTCTTGACCGCTTCGGCAACCACGACCAGGGCGAAGTTACGGCCATGCTTCTTGACCGATTCAATCTTCTTGGCGACAGCCTCCATAGTGTAGGGGATTTCCGGGATCAAGATTATGTCGGCGCCGCCGGCAATGCCGGCGTTGAGCGCGATGTGTCCGGCGTCGCGACCCATGACCTCGAGCACCATGACCCGTGAATGGCTGGCGGCTGTGGGCTGCAGTTGGTCCAAGGCATCGGTTGCCACCTTGACTGCGGTGGCATAGCCGACCGACACCTCGGTGTGGCCAAGGTCGTTGTCGATGGTCTTGGGTATGGTCACCAGATTGATGCCGCCCTGTTGGGCAAGGCGGCGCAAGATCGCCTGGCTGCCGTCACCGCCGATACCGATCAAGGCGTCGAGTCCCAATTGGCGATAGCCTTCGATCAGCTCCGGCGAGCGATCTTTGGTGCTGCCGTCCGGCTGCGGGAAGGCAAAGGGATCGCCTTTATTGGTGCTGCCCAGAAAGGTGCCGCCGCGACGCAACAACTCGCCACTGAAATCCGAGACCAGCAAGTCGACGACATCGGGTGGGCGCGCATAAAGGCCCTCGGTGCCGTTACGTATGCCGACCACCTCCCATCCATAACCAAGCACCGCGCGATGCGTAACAGCGCGCATCACCGCGTTCAGCCCGGCACAGTCGCCACCGCTGGTGAGGATGCCGATGCGTTTCGTCGCCGTCATTCTGTGTTCCCTTTACTGGGGTTCGCCCAAAGCGCCAGAGCCAACGGAGCCGGCGAAACGGGGCCTCGCAGGGTCAGCGGACCTGGCCGAATAGAATTGCGGCCGACGCTGCGTAGAATTTCACGAATCGCTACCAAAGTGATAGTATTGCGACCGTCAATTACCGCCTGCGACATCCAATGGATTCTCCAGACCCCGAACAGCTGCGGCACAAGCTTGCGATGCTGAAAAGCGAGCATCGCGACCTTGACGACATAATTGCGCATTTGAGCGAAACTCGGCCGTTCGACCAGTTGCAGATCCAACGCCTGAAGAAACGCAAATTGGTCCTCAAGGACCAGATCCTCAGGGTGGAGGCGGAGCTGGTCCCCGACATCATTGCCTAACGCCATTTGATCCGGCGCTATCAGGCCAAGGATCGAGCGGCCAGGGCACATTGGGACGGCCTCTTCGCGGACTACTGCTTGTCGCCCGCGAGCTGTTCGCTCTTGGGGGCCGGATCGGAGTCCGCCTCACTCTCGCGCTTTTGCGCGTACATCGCGCGGTCGGCGGCATCCAGCGCTGCGTCGACCTCGTCGCCGGCCAACAGCACGTGCACGCCATAGGCGACGCGCAAGCGAATTTGGTGCCCGTTCCACTCCACCGGTTCGTTGTGGATCGCCTCGACGAGGCTCGCCGCCTTCGAAGTCGCGGCATCACCGCCGCTTTGCGCCAGAATCACACCAAATTCGTCGCCGCCAAGGCGGCCGACAATATCCGAAGCGCGAACGCTGCGCATCAGCACCTCGGCGACGTGGCGCAGGGCCGCGTCGCCAGCGCTGTGGCCGAGTGAATCGTTGACCTGCTTCATGCCGTTGACATCGAAATAGATGACGCTGCCGGTGGCGCCGTAACGCTCCGCAAAGGCCGTCATGCGGGTCAGTTCGCGAACGAATGCACGGCGATTGAGGACCGGTGCCAGGGTATCCTGATCGGCCAGCTGCTCCAGGAAGCCGACGCGCTTCTTGGTGCGCTCGAGCTCTTCGCGCAGCATGTGCACCTCGGCCATCAATTCGGCGATCGCCTCGCGCACTTTCGGCGTCAACTCGGTTTCCGGGATGCCCATGACCGTCGCGACATCGGACGAGCCGGTGATTTCCCGGGCCGGTTTGGTCGCCTCGACCTTCTTTACCGGTGCGGGGCCGGCAACACCGCCTAAAAGCGTGGGGCCACCGCTGTTGCGAATTTTCATACTGGCCTCGACTCCCAGGGTCCGTCACGCCGGGATTCTAGAACAGATCCGGCCTGATGTTAGCACGGATCGTAGAGTGAGAGTGTAAACGCTTCGTTCACGATAATTCCACGGCCGCGGTTCCGCCACTGGATCGCCCACACAGATCGCCCACGCAGATCGTCCAAAGGCCTTGGATCGCCTTGTTTTGCCGACCTTCAACCCCGATAATGCCGCCGCGCGCAGAACCGCCAGTGTCCTGATCGTGAAATTCAAGGCATTGAATTTCAGGATCGGAAGGATACTAAACGTTTGAATCCAGTGTGATTCAGCCCCGGACATACGGCTCATTTTATGAGCCGTATATCGGAACCATGACAATAGAGACACGATCAAAATTACGAACCGAAACACCGCGGGCCCTTATGACAGAGATAATCCCCAGAGTCGGCATCATCATGGGCAGCCAATCCGACTGGCCAACCATGAGTCATGCTGCTGAAACCCTTGAAACACTCGGAATTCCGGCCGAGCGGCGCATCGTATCGGCGCACCGCACCCCCGATCGGCTCTACGACTACGCGCGCGATGCCCGTTCCCGCGGCCTGAAGGTGATCATCGCAGGCGCTGGCGGCGCCGCGCATCTGCCCGGCATGGTCGCGTCGCTGACGACGCTTCCGGTCTTTGGCGTGCCCATCGAAAGCAAGGCGCTCAGCGGACAGGACAGCCTGCTGTCGATCGTGCAAATGCCGGCCGGCATACCTGTCGGCACCTTGGCCATTGGTAAAGCCGGCGCCGTTAACGCGGCCCTGCTCGCCGGCGCGGTTCTCGGTCTCTCCGACCCCGACGTCGCCCAAGCTGTAGATGCCTGGCGCACCCGGCAGACCGCCGCCGTCGCGCAAGCACCCCGCGAAGAACCCTAGTCCCGGCGATGTCCCTCAACGACCCGCTGAGCGGCGCCGATACCGATGCGATTCCACCCGGCTCGACCATCGGCATCCTCGGTGGCGGACAGCTCGGCCGCATGACGGCCGTGGCGGCCGCCGAACTTGGCTATCGCTGCCATATCTTTTGTCCGGAAGCGGCGTCTCCGGCAATGCAGGTGAGCGCCGCGGCAAGCGTTGCCGCCTATGACGACTGGGCGGCGCTGGAGAAATTCGCCGCCGCCGTCGATGTGGTCACCTTCGAATTCGAGAACGTGCCGTCGGCAACCGCCGCCTTCCTGGCCGAACGGGTGGCGGTCCGGCCCGGTGCCCTGGCCTTGAAGATCTGTCAGAACCGTTTGCGTGAGAAAGACTTCTGCAACGCCAATCAGGTCCC
>JAJFGM010000325.1 GCA_021776145.1 Kiloniellaceae bacterium
ATTCGGCCACCTCGATCGTGCCGTGATCGAGGTGCGGGCAGCCCTTCGCCATCGCCAGGGCGGCCTCGATGCTGGCGGCTTCGACGATGGAAATACCAGACAGGGGATTCGACCCGCCATCATCGGTCACGCCGCTGGCGCTGACAGTCTTGGACTTGCCCACCGGGTTGCCACGGTCGATCGCGGCGGCGCCCAAACCGTCCATCCAGGCGTTCCAGCGCGTCATCAATTCTGCGCCCGCCTCCGGCGTCTCGGGTTTCTTCCCACCGTGATAGGCAAAGATGTAGTGCGACATGCGGCTATCTCCCTTTTGTCGGCGTGTTATCGCAAACGGCTCAACTATCCGACCCCGCGACTGCCCAGTACGGGCATGGGCTCCATAACTGCCCGGTACGGGCATGGGCTCCAAAAACCGCCCGGTACGGGCATGAGCCGGCCGGCTTGCTATTACTGAACCTTATGGTTTATTAATTGCTTTCCGCAGAACTGTCAACCACACGGTTCAGTAAATTTCGAGCAAGATATGGAAACCCTCGATACCACCTTCGCAGCGCTTAGCCACGGCGCGCGCCGTGCCATCCTGGCACGGCTACAACGCGGCGAATCGCGCCTATCCGATCTCGCCGCGCCTTTCAACATGTCGCAGACCGCCGTCTCGAAACACGTGCGGGTGCTCAGCGACGCGGGCCTGGTGACCGTCGAGAAGCGTGGGCGCACCCGCCATTGCCGGCTCAACGCCGAACCGATGAAGGCGGCGACCGACTGGCTGATCGACTACCAGGCCTTCTGGACACAGCAGTTCGACAAGCTGGCCCGCCATCTTGCGCAAGAGGACAACTGACCCATGCGGTTTGTGCAATCCGAGCCCGGCGAGGACCCGATCGTCGTCGAAAGCTACTTCGCGGCCTCCCCCGCCCGCGTCTTTGCCGCCTGGACCGAGCCCGATGCCATCGTGAAGTGGTTCGGCAAGGCACCGAATTCGCTGATTTCCGCCAGCATCGACTTGCGTCCAGGCGGGCTCTGGCACTTCGTGATGTCCAGGGACGGCGATCGCTCGGTCGGCTTCGAAGGTCGGTATCTCGAGGTAAAACCGGCCGAAAAGCTGGTGTTCTCCTGGGCCCATCTCATCGAGCATGCCAACGGCGAACGCGAAACCACGCCCTATTCGCGGGTCGATGTCACCTTCGCGCCCAAGGGACGCGGCACCGCCCTGCGCCTGGTCCACTCGGCGGTGCGCAGCGAAGACGCCCGCCGCGGTATCGGCGGCGGCTGGGAGGCGGCCGTTGCCAGCCTGCACAGCCTGTTCGATTCGGCGGAGGCAACGCCTGGGTAAGGGTTCTGCCGCAGCCGCCGTCAGCCGGCGGCCGCCACAGCCTCGATCTCGACCAGGAAGTCCGGGCTGGCCAGGGCCGAGATGACCAGCAGCGTCGAGGCCGGCTCGGCGCCTTGCAGCATGCGGTCACGGACTTCCCGATAACGCGGCGTGTCCTCGGCGCGAGTCAGGAAGACCGTCACCTTGACCAGATCATGGGCCGACATCCCGGCGTCATCGAGGATCGCCAGGATATTGCGCCAGGTCTGCTCCATCTGTGCCTCGGCGCCCTCGACGATGGTGCCGTCCGGCAGCACTCCGACCTGGCCGGAGATGTGCAGCCAGCGCGCCGCGCCGGGCGCTTCGACGGCCAGGGAATAGTTGGAAAATGCCGGCGCAATGGTGGCGGGGTTACGATACTCGGGCATGCAGGCCTCCTTGTCTTTCGGTTTGTGCCGCGTCGCGGTGTCTTTCGATCATATGCCGCGTCGCGGCAGGCGGGGCGAGGCAGCAGCGAGCCACACCCATGAATAGCCCGTTCTTTCCGGAAAAATTCGCGCCATTGGCGATTTTTGGGCTCTGGCGGCGGTTGGCTTCACACTTTGTAAAGATTTGGCGGCGTCTAATAACACTTCCTAGCCCCTACCCCTATTTTACCCTACCCCTACGAGCCGCGGCACCCCCACCGCGGCTCGTTTTTTTTGCGTGGTGGGGCGCTATCTTTTGGGGCCTGCCGGAGGGGTAACTGACGACGGCCAACGAGCGAACGGTGGCGGAGGGCTCAATGCTTGCGGATATAGAGCAATACGGCCAACGACAGCGCGGTGCCGCTGATTGCCGGCAGGAGGGCGCTGGTGGTGGCATAAACCACGCTGTCCATGCTGCCTGGTCGCGGATGACTGTTCAGAAAAGCCAGCAGGAACAGCAGGTAGCAGGCGGCGCCAAGTTTGCGCCCCCAGCCCGTCAGCCATTTCCAATCTTCCCGTGACATGCCGCAACCCCGGTCTACTACCAGGCCAGCAGTATAGTGCCGAGGCGTGCTAGAGAGCGTTAACGGCGGGTAGACGCTCTTATCCGGCGCCTCTCGCGATTGCAAATGAGTGAATGCGGTTTCTAGGGTCTGTTTACATACGGGCTGTGGTCTCGGTTCGAGCCAAATTGGCCCGCAGTGCGGAGCGAGAAGGAAGGACATGCTGAGCATATTCGACGCCGAGCGACGCGGCTGCGGGCCAATTGGGCCGAACCCCTTCGGGGCGGGGCGTATTTGCGCCAGGGC
>JAJFGM010000326.1 GCA_021776145.1 Kiloniellaceae bacterium
GGCCTGGTTTCGGACTCCCTGCCGTCCCTGCTCGTTCCCCGGGTCCTCGGCATCTCGAGGGTGCCCGACAGACTGAAGGAGGCGGCGTCCGACCTCGGCGCGACGCGTTGGCAGATCTTTCGCGAGGTCGAGCTGCCGCTGTCGATGCCAGGCATCATGATCGGCGGCATCCTCACCTTCATCCTGTCGCTTGGCTCGCTGGCGGAATCGAAAATCCTTGGCGGACAGGCGGTGATCATGATCGCCGACGACATCGAGAGCTCCTTCACCTTCGCGCAGAATTGGCCGAAGGGCGCGGTGCTTTCGGTGCTGCTCATCGCCGTGTCGGGACTGATCGTGTTCCTGCTGTTCCGCAAGATCGATCTCGACCGCATCATCGGACGGCGCTGACGACCATGGACGGCAACCGCAAAGGCCGCGTTACCCGCACGCTGATCGTCATTTGGACGCTGTGCGTCATCGGCTTTCTCTATATCCCGATGGTCGCCGTCGTGCTCGCCTCCTTTTCCAAGCAGCGCTACTTCAAATTTCCGATCCCCGCCTGGACGACGCGTTGGTACGAGAAAGCAGCGGATTCGCTTTCCGTGCGCGATCTCATCTCGACCTCGCTTACGGTCGCCGTCCTGGTAACGGTCTTCTCGGTCGTCCTCGCCTTTTTCGGCGCACTGGCCTTCGCGCGCTACGACTGGAAAGGCCGCAAGATCTATCAGCGTCTCGTGTTGCTGCCGATCTTCTTCCCGCAGGCGGTTCTCGGCCTGGCCCTGCTTTTATGGTTCTCGGTCATCGGCGTGACCACCAGTTGGCAGACCGCCGTCTTCGCCCACATGATCTGGATCGTCCCGATCGTCATCCTCATCATGTCGATCCAGGCCTACAGCTTCGACCCGGCACTCGAGGAAGCCGCCTATGATCTCGGAGCCACCCGGTGGCAAGTGCTGCGCGAAGTGACGTTGCCGATCCTGTCGCCCGGCATCATATCGGGCGGCATCTTCGCTTTTCTCCTGTCCTGGGGAAATTTCCCGCTTTCGCTCTTTTCCACCGGCGCCGACCAGACCGTGCCGGAATGGCTCTATGCCAAGATGGTCTCGGGCTACACGCCCATGGTCCCGACCCTGGGCGCCCTCACGATGGGCAGCGCCGCCCTGCTGCTGTTTCTCGCCTACATCGTGTGGCTGGCCAACCGCGCCCGCCGTTTGAAGACCTAAAAGCCGTGAAGACCTAAAGATAAGGAGGACTATCGTGCTGACATCAATCGCCGGACGTTCCGTCATCGTCACCGGTGCCAGCAAGGGCATCGGCAAGGGCATCGCCCGCGTTTTCGCCAAGCAGGGCGCCAAGGTTCTGGTCGTCGCCCGCACCCTGGCCGACGCCGAAGCCTGCGCCGAAGAACTCGGCGGCGGCGCCAGCGCTTTTGCCGCCGACGTCGCCGACTGGGATCAGAGCCAGGCCATGGCCGCCGCCGCCGTCGAGTGCAACGGCGGCATCGATATTCTCTGCGCCAATGCCGGCGTCTATCCGCAAACCAATATCGAGGACATGGACCCGGCGGAATGGGACCTTGTATTGGGCACCAACCTGCGCGGCAATTTCCTCAGCGTGAAGGCCTGTCTGCCGGCCCTGAAGGCGTCCGACCAGGGACGTGTCGTCCTGACCTCGTCGATCACCGGCCCGGTCACCGGCTTCCCCGGCTGGTCGCACTATGGCGCCTCGAAATCGGGACAGCTCGGCTTCATGCGCACCGCCTGCATCGAGCTGGCCAAGCACAACATCACGGTGAACGCCGTGCTGCCCGGCAACATCATCACCGAGGGCCTCGAAGGTCTCGGCGACGACTATCTCGGCACCATGGCGGCGTCGATCCCGCTGAAGAAACTGGGTGTCGTCGAGGACATCGGCAACGCCGCCCTGTTTCTCGCCTCTAAGGAAGCCAACTACATCACCGGCCAGACAATCATCGTCGATGGCGGACAGATCCTGCCGGAATCGCTGGAGGCTCTGGAATAGGGCTCTGCTTGATCAGTTATCGACGAGCCGATTGCGCAATGCCTTCGGGCTTGCGCCGGACCAGCGTCTGACGGCGCGTGAAAAGGCCGAGAGTTCGGAATAGCCGAGCAGGAAGGCGATCTCCGACAACGGCAGGTGCCTTTGCCGGAGATAGGCCTGCGCCAGGTCGTAGCGGGTCGCCTGGACCAGATCCTTGAAGGTCAGGCCGGACGCCGACAGCTCGCGCTGGATGCTGGCCGGCGAAAGGCGCAGTTCGTCGCTGATCGCCTCGAGTGAGGGATAGCCCTCCGGCAACTTGGTGCGGATGAGCATGCGCACCTGGTCGGTCAGGGTTTCGCAGCCGCCGCGTTGCGAGCCCAGTTGTTCAAGACAGGCCCCCATCATGGTCATCAGCCTGAGGTCGCGGCGCGGCATGCGCCGCTCCAGGGCCTCGGGCCGGAAAACCAGCGCGTTGACTGCTTGCGAGAAATACACCGGCGCGCCGAAGGCGTCCTCGTGCGCGTCGCCATCCTCGGGCTTGGGATGTTCGAGGTAGACTTCGTCCGGCGTCCACTCGCGCCCCAGGCATTCGCGAAAGACATTCAGGAACATGCCAAGCGACAATTCCGCGTCCTGCCGCCGCTCGACGATGTCCGGCGCCAGGATCTGATATTCCAGCATCATCATGCCGTCGTCGCGCGACGCCAGATTGAGCATCGAGGTTTCCTGATGGCAGGGGAAGAGCTTGACCAGGTTCTCAAGCGCCGCCCCGAGCGTCGGCGAAGACACCCCGACATAACCCCAAAGGCCAAGATCGTGCGGCTGGAACTGGTTGCCGAACCAGAGCCCGAAATTGTGGTTCTTGGTTTGCCGCGCGGCTTCCTCGAACAGCGTGCAGAA
>JAJFGM010000327.1 GCA_021776145.1 Kiloniellaceae bacterium
TCATGCCGCACCGCTGGCACGGCCGTTCGATTGCCGAGCTGATCATGGACCTGCAGCGCATCAAGTCGACGGTGCTGCGGCAGATGCTCGACAACATGTACGGGCAGAACAACAACGGCCACATCGTCTCGGAAGACGGCATTACCGAGGATACGCTGGACGACCTCCTGACCAACCGCGTCAACCGCATCGTGCGGGTACGGGGCCACGTGGGCAATGCCATCCAGCCGATGTCGCCGACGCCGATCATGCAGCACTGCATGGGCGTGCTGGAGTACGTCGACACCATCCGCGAGAACCGCACAGGGGTGACCAAGTACAACCAGGGCCTGGACGCGGACAGCCTCAACAAGACCGCCAGCGGCATGAACCAGATCCTCAGCCAGGCGCAGATGCGCGTCGAGTTGATCGCCCGGGTCTTTGCCGAGACTGGCGTGAAAGACCTGTTCCGCCAGATCCTCGAGCTGATCACCAAACACCAGCGCAAGGCGCGCATGGTGCAACTGCGGCAGGCGTTCGTGCCGATGGACCCGAGCGGCTGGTCGGCGAAGATGGACATGACGGTCAACGTCGGCCTCGGCACGGGCGACAAGGAACGCATGGTGATGATGCTGATGCAGCTTTTGGGGCTGCAGAAGGAGGGCCTGGCAGCCGGTGGCCTTGACGGGCTGGTGACGCCCAAGCACCTCTACAACACGTTGGAGAAACTCATTGAGACAATGGGGCTGAAGACCATCGACCCCTACTTCGGCGATCCGCGGGAGCCTGCCGTCGCCGAGGCTCCGGCGAACAGACCAGACCCGATGATGCAGGCAGCCATGATGCAGATGCAGCTCGATCAGGCCCGGCTTGAGTTGGAGCGCGAGAAAATGCTGCGTGCGGACGACCTGAAACGTGACGAGCTGGACGCCGAAATTGCCCTGAAAGCGGCCGAGATTCAGGCCAAGCACGGGCAGGCGGTCGATGTGGCGGCGATCAAGGGGGCGATCGATCTGGACCGCGAGGTCCTGCGGGCGCGGCCGGCGCCGACGACGGGCGCGGCAGGGCCATGAACTCCGTCCTGAATCGCTCCGCTGAAACTTTGGCCGGGTTCGGGCCCGGCGGCGGCAAGATGGCACAGTCGATCCTGCAGGAAATGCAAATAGGTGCCAAGACGAACGGTTGCTCATCGTTGACTCACAGAGGGCAAGGATAGTGGCGCTTGGGATCTGGGACTATCTCGACAATGGCGGCAGTTTGTTGCCCGTGACCACCGAGGCGAATAGGGGCGGCTTGTTGCCGATAGAGCGCCGTCGCCACACCGGGGGATTGCTTGATCCCGACCATGTGCTTCTCGAGGCCAGTGCCCTTCAGCCGGCACATCGGACTCTTGGCCGAGGGCATTACTCCAGGGCCCGGCAGGCCAGTGCGCCCCTTCGTGGCCGAGTCTCAGCCCCAGCACCGGCCAACCCGGCTATCGAGCGGTTGAAAAACGACCCGTTGCTGAATGATGCACAGCGGGTGGAAATCGCCGCCGCGGCAGAACGTGGGCGCGCACGGCATGCCGGTCAGACGGCGGTTGACGTGGGCTTTGGCGACCGGCTTTGGGAAAATGCGAATGCGGGCTTTCTGGGGCTCGACAACGTCATTCCGGGGAACCTGGCGAGTGCCTTCTATCATGGGGCCGCAAACGGTCGGCCGGAGCAAGAACGCGCCGAGTATCTGGACGGCCTCATCAAGGCCATGACCGCCGAAATCGCGAAGCACCCGCCGGACAGTCCCGAGCGCGTGGCCTTGCAGGCGCAGCTAGACGAGACTCGGAAAGAAGCAAAACGGCTCGAAGTCACGGCCACAGGCAAGCGGTTGAACCATGGCCGCAGCATGGCCGAGGTTGAAGGCGCCTATGAAGCCCTGCCCGAGGCCAACACCATCGGCGGCAAAGCGGCCGCAGTGATCGGTCAAGGCATCGGCATGACCGCCAGCCCCGAGAATTTCATTCTGCCCGGCGCCGCACCGATCGCCAGGACCGCCAGCCCGATCCTGAACCGAGTTATTGCCGGCGCGGTCACCCAAGGGACCATTAATGCCGGGCTCGATCCCGCTTTGCAGGCGGCGAATGTCCAGAGGGGCGCGCAGGAAGGCCACGACCCAGCCGGAACGGCTCTCAACGCTGCTGTCGGTGCGCTCTTCGGCGGCGCGTTGAACGTCACCACGGCAATGGTATCACAGGTGCGGAATTGGGTGGCCGCCAAGCTCGGCAAGGCGCCCGGCCAGGTTACCGCGCGCGACGTGACCGAAACCGTCGACGCATCGATCTTCGAGGATCTGGGCTCGGCGCGGGCGGCGAATGAACCGCCGAGCACATCTGTCGCGGCCCAGGAAGCCCGCAAGCAGCTGCCGGCGCCGCGCATTCAAGAGCTGTACGAAAGCCACCCCGGCCTCGACGAAGCCTTGGCGACGATACCCAAACTGCGTGAGAGCGTTCTGTCGGGTAATGTCCGGGTGGACAAAGATTTTGTTACCCGATTCAGGAATTCCGGTCCCCTTGTCGACCGCTTGATACGCGAAGGGGAAGCTCGCAGAGCGAAACTAACCTCGCACCAGCGCCGCGTTCTTGAAGTCATGAGACGCAAACGGCAAGAGGTTCCGTCCCGGCCGGGCGACGCACCGGCATGGCATGGACGCGACGGTACGCGAACCCCGGGCGAGCCTGTGGAGCCGTTCTCGCGGACGCCCGAAATGGATCAAGGTCTGGTGGACTTCGCCAAACAGTGCATGGAAGTCGGGGACCGACATTTGCGTCGTGACCTTGGCGCAGTGACGCCGGAAGAGGTGGCACGCATCAAGGAGAGAACGGGACTGGACGTAACGGGCTACCGCCGGGAGACCGACAACTATGGCCTTAGGCACATCATTCAACAGCACGGTGATGCGGCCACCGAGAAGGCGCGCGGACAATTGCCAGTTTCGCGCGAACACATCGGGCTCATTCCTTGGATCGTGAGGACCACCGAACCCGAAAAGTCGAAAAGACGATCAAGAAGACATGATCTGCCGGTAATCCAGTACGAGAAGCGAATCAACGGCACGGTGATTTACTACGAGGAGGTCCGCTCCAAAGAAAACGGGGCGCTTGTCCCGCACGGGATGTACATCAAGGATGCACGCAAGTGACGTACAACGTGAGAGAAGGTGGGCTCGCGGGGCCAGGTGCTTCACCTCAAAGAGATGCCGTCCCGCTCACGTCCGAAACGTTCCGCGAGCCCAGTCCAAATATGCGCCTGGACGTTGAAACAGTCAAGTTGGGGCGGATGAACAGTCCCGCCCAGCCGATGCAGCCAAATGGAGGGCTGGCACAATGAAGAAATACGCCATAGGCCAGCAACTTGCCAAGTACGGGCGCGGGCCGGACAGCCTGCTGGCCCATATCACCCCGCGAGAGGCAGCCTTGCTGAAGCACCTGGGTGGGGCGGGCACGCGCAACCCTGTGACGGGGTTGCTGGAGTTTCTTGATTCGGGCGACGCGGGCGCGGGTGCGGCCGCGGCGGCGGATGCGGACCAAGGCGGGGAAGGCGGCACCGGTGGTGATGCTGCCGGTGGTGGAGGTAGCGGGCGCGGTGGTGGACGTGGCGGTCCCGGTGGCTTCGGTCGTAGGGGGCCAGACCCCTTTGGGGACGTCACAGGTATTGGCGCCCTGGGGCTTGGTCTTGGCAACGTAGCGGCGAACCCGAATGCGGTTAGTGTTGACGTTGGGCCCGTTGACTTGTCGAACAATCCTTTCGGCGGCGTAATCGGCGTAAGTGACCAAGACGCGGCAAAAGCCAGGACGCGCACTTCGTTGGTGAACAGGCCAACAACGGCGCGGCAGATACGTGAAGCCACACTTGATAGCCTGACCGCCACTCAAGCAAACCCGAATGTTGGCGCCCTTGTTGGCGCGCTTGCTGGCATGGCGATGCCCCCCGGGTTGGGGTTGGCGGCGCAGGCTATGGCAGAGGCTGCTGACCCACTTGACTCTAATAGTGCCGCTGCCGAGCATGGCGGATTTGGCGACCCTGACAGCGTGGGCGGCGGGGACGACCCTGGCGGTCTCTTGTCCCCACGGCAGTCAGGCGGGCTTGCCAGCACAACCCCAGATCCGGGCCTGGCGGGTTTTACCTACACCAACCCTCTGACGGGACAGGTTGAACGCTACCAGGGCGGCTTGCTGCCTTGGCAAACGCCGGGGTTCGTATGACCCCAGACGAGAAAATCCGCCGCGGCAACGAGGCGGCGCGGCTGTTGAAAAACGATCTTCTGGTTGAAGCCTTCGACACGCTGAAGCTTGAATACGTGCGCGGCTGGGAAAACACCGCCGCCAAGGATAGCGACGCCCGCGAGCGGCTGTGGCAAGCCTATCAGATTGTCGGCAAGGTCAAGTCGCACCTCGATAGCGTAGTCGGCAGCGGCAAGATCGAGCAAAAGCACATTGACGAGCTGAAGAAGCGCGCCGAGCAGAAGCGCAGAATCTTCGCTTAGAGATCACCCGGCCAACCCTTTGGGGAGCCGACATCCGCCCGCCTTCGCTCAAAAAAGCTTCGGCGGGCCTTTTTTATTGGAGCCAACCGTTCATGGAGCCCAGCGACGTACACAGCGTTGAAAGCGCTGTTGAGGCCCTTCTTGCCCCTGCGGAGCCGGAGAAATCCGCGCCAACCGACAGCCGGGAAGCGGCACAGCCACATGAGGCTGAAGGACAGGAAGCCGAGAACGAGACCGAAGAGGAAGAAGGCGCCTCTGACGTTGACGACGCGACCGAAGACGAGGCCGAATCTGACGACCAGGACACCGAAGACGAAGGCGAAGAGGAACCCAAGGTCTATACCGTCAAAGTCGACGGCGTGGAACACGAGGTCACCCTTGACGAGCTGACATCCGGTTACTCCAGAGACTCGGATTATCGAAAAAAGACGACGGCCCTAGCGGAAGAGAAGAAGGCTTTCGAAGCCGACCGCGAGGCCGCTGTCACCGAGTTCCGCACCAAGTTCGAACAACTCAACACGCACTTGGACGGCATGACCGACGAGATCGCCGCGATCGAACAGCAGATCCTTGCTGTCGAGAACGACGACCCCGACGAAGCCAACCGGCTTGAGCGACTTTTGCGCCGCACGACGCAGCAGCGCAACCTTGCCGCCCAAACCGCGCAGCAACACGCCGCCCATGAAAAGGCCCAAACGCTGCAACGCGAGAAGGCCAAGCTGTTGGAGCGCATACCGGCCTGGAATGACCCGGAAGTCTACAAGAAGGAAGGCGGCCAAATGGCGGCCTACCTGAAAGAGGCTTACGGCGTCAGCAACCAGGAGCTTTCGAACCTGACCGACCACCGCTTGATTGATATGGCCCGCAAGGCCCGGCTCTACGACGAAAGTCAGAAGGCCAAGCCGAGCCGGACCGAGATCGTCAAGAAGAAGGTCGCGAAAGTCCCGAGAGTCACCAAACCGGGTGTGTCCCAGACGAGGCGTGCCGGGAAAGCGGATTTGTATGCGGAGGACATCAAACGCGCGCGCAAGACGGGTCGCATCGACGACGCCGCCGCCGCCGTGGAGCGCCTGCTCTCCGGCTAATCCTCTTTCGCTGAAGCTTTAGCGGACAGGGCGCGCCAGCTTGGAGTAATCCACAATGGCTCAGCCAACCAATAGCTTTTCGACCTACGATGCCAACGGCATCCGGGAAGACCTTTCCGACGTGATCTATAACGTCGACCCGACGGAAACGCCTGCACTTTCAGGCATGTCCAAGAACAAGGCGAGCAATACGCTGCACGAGTGGCAGACCGATTCGCTTGCCGCGGCCTCCGACGGTAACGCGGTCATTGAAGGCGACGACGCCACAACCGACGCTTCCACTGCGACGGTGCGGCTGACCAACCAGTGCCAGATCTCGGACAAGGTGGCCCGCGTCACCGGCACGCAAGAAGCCGTCAATAAGGCCGGCCGCAACAAGGAAATGTCGTACCAGTTGGTCAAGCGCGGCCTGGAGCTGAAACGCGACATGGAGAAGTCCTTGACGGCCAACAAGGCCAAGGTTGCGGGCAACGACTCAACCGCCCGCGTGCTTGCCGGGATGGAAGCCTGGATCACCACCAATGCCGACAAGGCCAGCGACGGGACCAACCCGACGGCGGCCGATGGCACCGACCCGCGCAATGACGGCACGCAGCGGGTCTTCAAGGAATCGCAGTTGAAGACCGTGCTTGCGGCCTGCTGGGACAACGGCGGCAAGCCGGATTGCGTCATGGTCGGCAGCTTCAACAAGCAGAAGCTTTCGGCCTTCACCGGCGGCTCGACGCGCCACGATAAGTCGGAGGACAAGCGCGTGGTCGCGGCGGTGGACGTTTATGTCTCGGACTTCGGCGAAGTCAAGGTGGTGCCCAACCGCTTCTCGCGGTCGCGCTCGGCCCTGGTGCTGCAGAAGGACATGTGGTGCTGCAGCTATCTGCGCAACATGGCCACGCACGACCTGGCCAAGACCGGCGATACCGAGCGCAAGCAGTTGATCTGCGAGTACACGCTGGAAGCCAAAAACGAAAAGGCTTCGGGCATCGTCGCCGATCTCACCACCGCTTAGCGGTTTGCTCGCTGCGACCTATCTGGGGCGTCCCATCCATTCGTTTGGATTGGGCGCTCCTTTTTCTTATCAGGAGACTGGCTTTTTCAGGAGACCGGAACATGCGTTCACACAACGACACGGTGCAGAGCTTTTACATCGCCGACGTTTCGACGGCGGGGCAGGTCTATGTCCCGATCCACGAAGACGGCTTCATCAAGGAGATCTCCACCGCCCTCAACGGTGCCATCGCCACCGCCAACGCCACCTTGACGGCGAAAATCGGCGGCACCGCCGTTACCGGTGGGACAATCACCATCATCCAGTCCGGCTCCGCCGCCGGTGACGTCGATACGGCGGAGCCGACAGGCGCCAACGAGGTGTCGATCGGCGATACCCTGGAAATCGAAACCGACGGCGCGTCCACCAACACGGTCAGCCTGCACGGTTATTTCGTTATCGGGCGATGAGCGTCAGATCCGAGCTGCTTCGGGCTGGCCCCACGCAACTGTGGGGCCACTTCGACGAGGCCGAAGGCACGATGACCTTCGAGACGCGGCAGGACGTGCAAGCGCTGCTGGACCGCAACAAGGCCCTGGCCAACGACGGCGACGGCTATTCGCCGAGCCGCGAGTGGCGGCGCGCCGCCTCGATCCCCAACGTCGTGGTCGAGCAGTGGCTGCGCGAGGGCGTCGACCTCTACAACCCCGACCACGCCGGCGCGGTCAAACGCCGCCTGAACGACCCCGACAACCGCTTTCTGCGCACCGCGCCGGGGCGTTTGTAATGGAGGCGCCCGACCGATGGCTCTGACCACCTACGACGAAATCAAGGCCGCCATCGCCGCCTGGCTGTCGCGCGACGACCTGACGGCGCGTATCGCCGACTTCATCACGCTGTTCGAGGCGCGCGCCAACCGCCTGCTGCGGACGCCGGATATGGAGTTCCGGGCGACGACCGACACGCTTGCGGGCGATGAGTTCCATGCGCTGCCGAGCGGCTTTCGCGGCATGCGCTCTCTACGCATCACCTCGATATCGCCCAAGCGTCCGCTGGAGTACATGACGCCGCAGGCGCTGAACCGCATCCGCGCGTCCTCGGAGCAGAACCGCCCCTCGGCTTTTACCATCCAGTCCAACGAACTTCGCCTGGCGCCGGTTCCCGACCGGGCCTACACGCTGGAAATGAATTTTCACAAGGGCGTCGAACCGCTGGCGACGGCGGACAGCGACCCGGAAAAGTGGCTGCTGCTGGACCACCCCGACATTTACATCCACGGGCCACTCATGGAAGCCCAGGTGTTCATTCAGCGCGACCAGCGTGTCACCCTTTTCGAGGCGACCTTCCAGCAGCGTATCGAGGAAATCAAGGCGGAAGCCAAACGCACCCGGCATTCCGCCGGGCCCTTGACGGCCCGTCCCGACTTCACCACGCCATAGAGGACAAAGAGACATGGCCACAGCCACAACCATTTCAAACGCCGCGGCGATCGCAGCCTGCAACGCGGTCGTCGACCTGCTAGACGCCGGCGCCGGGGCGGCCCTGATCCGCATCTACGATGGCACGCAGCCGACCAACTCGGACGTCGCTATTTCGACGCAGACCCTGCTTGCCGAGCTGACATGTAGCGATCCGGCCTTCGGCGCGGCGGCCGATGCCGCACCGGGCGGACGGGCGACGGCCAGCGCCATTACCGATGACAGTTCAGCCAACGCCACCGGCACAGCTTCATGGTTCCGCGCGGTCGACAGCAATGGCCTGGCGGTGCTTGACGGTTCGGTGGGCACGTCCGGCGCCGATTTGAACCTCAATACGGTCTCCATCACGTCGGGCGCGACGGTGTCGGTCTCGTCCTGGACCGTCACCATGCCCGAGACCTAAGCCCATGGCCGTTGCCGTTCAGTCGTCGACCACGGCGGCGCAAACCTCGAACAGCCTGACGCTGACGCTGACGCGGCCGTCCGGGCTCGTCGATGGGGATTTGCTTGTTGCCTGCGTGGCGCACAAGAATGGTGCCGGTGCGTTGAATACGCCAACGGGCTGGACGGCGGCCGGTTCGATAGAGATTGCCGGCGGTTGGATGGGTTCGCGGATCTTCTACAGGATTGCGTCCGGCGAGCCGGCTACGCAGGACTTCACGACCGATACGTCAGACAAACTATCTGGCGTGCTGGTTCGTATCGACGGTCAGCATGCCAGTTCGTTCCTCAACGCGTTCGGGTCCGACAGCAATACCTCTTCCTCCGAGACGGCTTCTGTCTCGCCTTCCGTGACGACGACGGCCGATGGCTGCCTTATCCTGTCGTTCCATGCCAACCGCGAGGTTTCGGCGCCGGTCAATGGCAGCCCGCCAAGCGGCACCACACAGACAGCCTTTGCCGAATCTTCCTTCGGTGCGGCGGCGGCGGTCGCGCAAGAAAAGCAGGCGACTAAGGCGGCGACGGGTGCCGCAACCTGGACGCTTGATGCCGCTGGCCCATGGGCGGCTTGGACCGTCGCAATTGCGCCGGCCGCCGGAGGCGGCGGCGGCGGTGGGGGCACGTCAGAGGGAGGTCGACCGCCGATCAAGCGCGGGCTTTATTTGAAGAATGGCGAAGGCGACGAAAGCGGCATTCCGTTGGCGAGCTTCTGGAACAAGGTCAATTCGTCGTCACGCATCCGCGGCGCCTGCGTCATCGTCTTTTGGGACAACATCGAGACTTCCAAAAACGTTTACGACTTCAGCGTCATCGACAGCGCCATCACCCAGGCCAATGCCATCGGCAAGAAGTTGACCCTTGAATTGCGGGTGCACAGCTATGGCACCAGCGCCGAGAACGTGACGACGGTCGGTGTTCCATCCTACATCTGGCAGAGCTCGGAGTACGGCGGCATTGCCGGCGCCTATGGCCTGGCGCGCAAGCACAAGAATCAATTTAGCGTGCGGCTTTGGGACGCGAACGTCATGGAGCGGATCGCGCTGCTGTTCGAGGCGGTCCTGGCCTATTGCAGCGGCAAGAGCGTCGACGCGGTTTTCAACAATGAAAGCACCGTCGGCGCCATAGATTCGGCCAACGCGGACGCCAGCGACTACACGCCGGCGAAGATGGTGGCGCAATACAAAACCCTGATCGAACGCGCGACGGCGGCGGCGGGCAGCGATACGCGCTTTTGCTTCGTCGCCAACTTCGTGAAGAACGGCAACAACAACGACGGCGGCGACCTGGATACGCTCTTCGACTATTGCGCGGACAACGACGCGGGATGGTCGGCACCGGATCCGCTGTCGCTCGATAAGCCCGTCAGCGGGTGGGCAACGGGCAACTTCCGCATGCAGCAGCAGGACCTGGCGGCGACGGGTACGACCACCAACCCGGTGGTCTCAGGTGTTGCACCGATCCCCTACATGCCGCTTGGCGAACAGGGCGCGGGCGCATTCATTGAACTTTCAGGCGGCTACTTGGGTAGCGGCAAGAACCTGCTGGACTTCATGCTGTATCTCATTGAGCAGTGTGGCATGGAATTTCTCGCCGTCACCGAGAACTACCAGTCTCTTGCAAACTATACGGGGGGCGCGCTGCTCGGATATCAGGAAATCGTGACGTTGTTGGACGACAGCAACGTGCCGGCGGCGGACCTTGCTGTCTTGCAGGCTTGGGCCGACGCGGCGGACAGTGAAGGCGGCGTGACCGGATCTGCCACACAGTCCCTGCCGAGCCTGAGGCAAAGTGCCGTGGCGCTGCTGGGGAACGTCGCCGTACAGACGCTTCCAAGTTTGACGCAAAGCGCCACGGGGGCGTCCGCGAGTTACATCGCAGTCGCAACGCAGACGTTGCCCAGCCTCACGCAGGCCGCGACAGGCACGCATAGCATCGCAACCAACATCGCGGCGCAGATGCTGCCCGGCCTGTCGCAGGCGGGGACGGGGCGGACCTTCTATTGGGCGCAAGTCGTGCCCGGAACCGAGACCTGGCGGGTGCAATGATCGAAATCCCCTTTGCCGAGTGGTTGCCGGACCGGCCCGACTATGCCAACCCCGGCGCCACGGAAGCGAAAAACGTGCTGCCGGGGCTAAACTATTACAAACCCCTGCGTGGCCTTTCGGCGGTCTCCGATGCCTTGACGGCCTATTGCAGGGGCGGTTTCGCGGCGGCCGACGCCGACGGCAACGTCTCGGTCTTTGCCGGCGATGCGACGAAACTCTATGCCTTGGTCAGCGGTGCGTGGAATGACGTCTCCCAATCCGGCGGTTACAACGTCAACGACAGGCAGGGCTGGGAGTTCGCAAAGTTCGGCGAGACGGTGATCGCGACGTCGTTTTCCAATCCGGTGCAGTTCATCGACCTCGGCGGCTCGAACTTCGGCGATCTGATCACATCGGTGCTGAAGCCGCGCGCCGCGCACGTCGCGGTCATTCGCGACTATGTGGTCCTGGGCGATACGACGGACAACACGGACGGACACAAATCGGAAAGGGTCTGGTGGTCGGCGATCAATGCGCCAACGGACTTCGACCCCGACAATGCGACGCTGTGCGATTTTCAGGACTTGCCGAACGGCGGCTCGGTGCAGCGTATCGTCAACATGGCGCCGGGCTACGGTCTGATCTTTAAGCAGCGCTCGATATACCGCATGGTCTTTACCGGGCCGCCTGAAATTGCCCGGTTTGACGAGATTGAACAGGCGCGCGGGGCGCTTATGCCGGGGGGCGTGCAGGTCTGGGGCAACACGGTCTATTTCATCGCCGAGGATGGGTTCTACCGGCTTAGGGAAGGCGAGGGCGCGATTCCCATCGGGCGCGAGCGGGTGGACCGCTTTTTCCTCGACGATCTGGACCTCGAAAACAAACACCGGGTGTCGTCGGGGATCTGCACCAAGTCAGGCTGCGTCTGGTGGTCCTATCCCGGTGGCAACAGCAAGGACGGCGAGCCCAACCGGATGATCTTCTACAACTGGGTGACGGACCGCTTTGCCCGTGCCGAGGTCGACACCCAATGCCTCTTCGGCACGCTGTCGACCGGCTATACGCTTGAAGACCTGGATAGCATCTCGAGCGATACCGACAACTTCCCGGCGCCCTTCGACTCGCCCGAATGGCAGGGCGGCGAATACGCCATCGCCGCCTTCGACAACGAGAACAAGCTGGCCTTCTTCGGCGGCGATTTCCTGACATCGATCATCGAGACCGCCGAGGCGCAGCCATTCAAGCCGCAGCGCGCCTTTGTCTCGCAAGTCTGGCCTTTAGTTGAGGGCGCGGGCACGACAACCATTCAAATGGGCCGGCGCAACAAGCTGAAGGACAGCGTTACCTGGGGCGGCGCGTCGTTGGAGAACGTTATCGGCGCCCATGATGTCATGTCGGACGCACGCTATCATCGCGTGCGGGTGACGGTCGCCGGCGGATTCGACAAGGCCGATGGCGTGCAGGTCGAGGCCGTGGCGAGCGGGTTGATCTGATGGCCTTTGCCGAAGCCTGCATCTATGACGGCACGAACGACTACTGGACGCGCGGCGCGGCGCTGACGGGCATCACCGATGCGAAGCAGTTCACGGTCCAGTTCTGGTTCGACACCGCGAACTCGGGGACTTCGATGATCGTCATGCGCTCGGATGTCGGGCGTTTCGATGTGCGGCGCGAGTCCAGCGACCGCTTGCGCTTCATCGCCAAGAACGCTTCGAACACGATAATCTGCGACCTACAGTCGGACAGCACCTATGCCAGCGGTCTGCATCACTGTGTCTGTTCCGTCGACCTGTCGGCCGGAACCGCCAAAATGATGGTGGATGGTGTCGACGACTTGCAGGCCGGCGCGATACTCACCGACGATACCATCGACTTCACCGACGGTTCCGACTTCGGCGTTGGGGCCAACGACAATGGCAACAACAACTTCATCGGTGAACTGGCCGCGATATTTTTTCAGGCCGGCACCTATCAGGACGTCGAAGCCGATATCACCAAGTGGTATTCGGGCGGCGGCCAGGTCGACTTGGGTTCGGACGGCTCGACGCCACTGGGCGTTCAGCCGATCCTGTTCGTCAACTCCACCGCGGCAACGCTAAACGCATCGGGGACGAACCTTGGGACTGGCGGCGATGGGACGGTCACCGGGTCGCTTGCCGACGGCACGGATCCGGCCGACGCCGGGGGCTTTAGTACGGCGGCGCAGACGCTACCGGGGCTGTCGCAGAGCGCCTATGCCGGCACGACGGAAACCCCGACCATTCGCGGCTCCCGCACGGCGCCGTTGCAGAGCTTTTCGGCGGAAGCGCACCGCCGCGAGATCGCGGAAACGGCCAACCTGGCGGTTGCCGGAAAGACCAACAACGTTGGGGAGGTGACACTGACGGCCAACGCCTTGGCGACGCCTGTAACCGACACACGTGTTTCGCCACAGTCGCACATCGGCCTGACGCCGGTAACGAAAAACGCTCTGGCCGCAGTGCCGACAACCCTGGTGTGGCAGCGTCTCGACGGCTCTTTCACCCTGCTGCATGACGACAATACGCAGACAGACCGGAAGTTCAGCTATGCCGTCATCGGTTGATCTCTACAAGGTCGATGCAGAAGACATTGGACGCGTCCTGGTTGACCACCTGGTGGCCCGGCTTCTCGCCAAGGCCGTGGAGCGATCACGCGGCAAGCAAGATGGTGATGATATTGCCGCAGCCATTGAAACCGGCCGCATGCAGCTGTGGCTTCTGGCCGCGCCGGGCCAAATCGCCGCGATCGCCCTGACCGAAATATCCGAATACCCGCGCAAGAAGGTTTGCCGCGTCATTGCTTGCGTTGGCGAAGGCCGTGAACGCTGGCAGCACCATCTGGCCGGCATCGAGGATTGGGCCAAGGAGATCGGCTGCGACGGCATGGAACTGGTCGCCCGCAAGGGCTGGGCGCGGGTTATGAGTGACTACGAATTGACGCACGTCATGTTGGAGAAAGGCATATGAAAATATTCGACGCATTCGGCGAAGTCGCACTGAGCCATAAGGGCATGCTGTGCAGCCTGGGAGGCGGCAGCAAAAGCGACAACGTTACATCGACCACGGCGCCCTGGTCCGGCCAGCAAGGCCACCTGACGAACGTGTTCGACAACGCCAAGGGGCTCTACAGCTCGGCGCCGCTGTCGTTCTTCCCCGGCAAGACCTATGCCGGCTTTTCGCCGCAGACGGAACAGGCGCTTGGTTCGATTGAACAGCGCGCCACGGCGGGAAGCCCTTTGCAGGCCGCCGGCAACGCGGCCATGCGGGCGACGGCAAGCGGCGAAATGCTGAATGCGAACCCTTTCCTCGACGCGCAGTACGACCGGGCGGCGCGGGGGGTGACGCGCAACTACCGCGAGGCGGTAGCACCGGGCATTGCCGCTAGAATGTCGAACGCGGGGCGTACGGGCTCGAACGCCACGGCAACGGCCTTCGACCAGTCGCAAGACAACCTGGGCCGGACCCTGGGCGAAATGGGCACCGACATCTATGGCCGTGCCTATGCCGACGAGCGCGGCAGGCAAATGCAGGCGGCGGCCTTGGCCCCGAGCATGGCGCAGGCCGACTATCAGGACGCGCAGGCCCTGGCCGGGGTCGGTGGCGCGCGGGAAGATTTGGAACAGGCCGGCATCACCGAGGACATCAACCGCTTCAACTTCGCCCAGAACGAGCCCTGGGACCGCCTGGGCCGCTACAGCGCCTTTGTGCAGGGCGGAAATTACGGCGGGGAAACAACGCAGCCGGTATTCCGCAACCGGGCGTCCAGCGCACTTGGTGGGGCTTTGGGCGGGGCGGCGATTGGCGCGCGATTCCCCGGTCAATACGGCGGGGCGATCGGCGCCGGCGTTGGCGGGCTCTTGGGCCTGTTCGGAAACGGTTAGGGGGCGCACATGACTTTCACGCTAAACGGCTTAAACGACTTCTTGCGTGGCCCGCAACAGGATCTCGGCGGCACTGTGACATCCGGCGAGCAGGGCGGACTCTTGCCTTTTTCACCGCATCAGCAGGGCTTACTGGCGCTCTCTGGCGCGCTATTGGAGGCCGGAGGGCCCTCGCTTATGCCAACGAGTTTCGGGCAGGGCGTCGGTCGCGGATTGCAGGCCATGCAGGGAGCACAGGAGCGGGCACGGCAGGCCGCCATGCAACGGCAGTACAGGGGCGCACGGCTGGCCAAGCAGACGCATGAAAACGAACGCAGGAAGGCGGCTGAAGCCCGTTGGGCGGTGCTGAATAGGCCGCGTCCTGGCGCGCCGAAAAAACAGTCCGATTCGCGGGTTAGGTCGACGCCAGAGGCGGAGGCCATTACGCCGTTGAGGGAAATGCGCTTCAGCCCTGACGAGGCGGCGTATCTGAATACCTTGCCGTTGGAGGATCGTCAGAAAATCGTCACGGACCGGAGGTTTGGCAAGTCTGCGGTGGCGCCAGAAAAGCGCATTGTCGAAGGCGCTGACGGGTTCAAGAATTACACTGACGACATGCCGCGCGGGCTGCCGGACGTGCAGGCGCCTGCAACGGCCCCTGGCCATCCCTTTGGCGCAGGCAATACCGCCACCGGCCACGACGTCTTTGCCACGCCAGAAGGTATCGCCGCGGGCAATGGCTCTATCGCGACACGACCGCAGCAACCGCCTGTCAGCATGGGCGCGCAGCAGACCCTACGAACTTTTCGGGCGGGCCAGCAGGATGCGCAAAAGGCCAACATGCCGGCAATACAGGGCGAATTGGTTGGCGGAGCGCCGGCGGTCACACGCGAGGGCGAGAGAGCCTTGGCAGCGTCTGGGCGGCTGCAGGGAATGGCCAAAACTGAAAAGGTCGCTATAGACGCCGCCTATGATGCGGCTCGCGGGGCCGGAAGGGCCGTATACACTGCCGGTGATGTCGCCGGGTTCGCTCGCGGCATACGTGACGATATCGCTCCTCGTTTCGACCTCGGGGCCATGCCACGCGCCGGGCGGTTGCTCGGACAGCTCGAAGACGCAAGCAAGGGGAATGTGACCGCCGTTACTGTCAAGGGGCTGGAAAATTGGCGCAAGCGCGCTGTGGCGGCAATCAAATCGGCCGAACGGAATGACCCGTCCGAAGCCGCGGCATTACTGGCGATGAAACGCCGTTATGACGGTTTTGTTAACTCGGCGTTCGAACAGGGCTTGATCCGCGGAGACGCCGACGCCGTGAAACTATGGCGCTCGGCTCGCGCCAAGCGCGCCGACTACGGCAAGAAGTTCGAAATGCCGGAACTCAAGAAGATCCTTGCCGATAATGACCTGACGCCCGAACAGTCGCTCAACTACCTGTTCGGTGCGTCGCGTCTCGGAGCGGCACAGAATGCCACCCGCGCGTTACGACAAACCAAGAAGTTGCTCGGCGCGCAAAGCCCACAGTGGCAAGGGCTGAAGGAAGAGGCATTCATTCGCTTGTTAAGGAACCAAGACCAGGGTGAAGTCGCGCTTTTCTCAGGGAAAAAATTCGCAAGAAATCTGGATGAGGCGATGCAGAAGTCGCCAACCACCATGAACCTGTTTTTTGACAAGAAAGAGCTTGCGCGCTTGCAACAGTTCAAAGGCGTTGGCAGGCGTGCGACGGTTCCGAACCCCGACTCTCAAAACCCATCCGGCACTAGTACATCCCAGCGTAGGTTCTGACCCATTTTCAAGAGGTCAGAGGTTATCCTTGATAGGTCCATTTGAAGTGCTTTGCCATTGTCTTGCCGACCGTGGCCGGCGATCGACGATAATCGGTCCTCTACGAGGGCGACAAGATCGACGCGCAACATGGAGGTGTCGTCGGCGTCAG
>JAJFGM010000328.1 GCA_021776145.1 Kiloniellaceae bacterium
GGGCGCAAGCGTTGAGCACCGGTCCGCAGGATGGCTTCCGTTACCGAGTCCGTTGTCCCGACAATGCGATCGAAGGTGTCGATCAGGACGATGTTGTTGTTGACGACGATCCCGGCCAGCGCAATGACGCCGATGCCCGACATGACAATTCCGAAGGGCTGGTCGGTGATCAAAAGCCCCATCATTACCCCGATCGTCGACATGATCACGGCCGAGAGAATAAGGAAGGCGCTGTAGAAGCTGTTGAACTGGGTCACCAGAATGATACCCATGAGGAAGAGGGCGACGCCAAAGGCTTTGCCGAGGAAGGCCCGCGCCGCTTGCTGTTCCTCGTCCTCGCCCTTGAAGGTGATGTTGAGGCGTGGGTCGATTTCCTGTTCCGTCAGCCACTGGCGGATCTCCTGCACCTTGGTGTCGACCAAAAGGCCGGGCGCGACGTCGGCCTTGACGGTCATAACGCGGCTGGAATCGACGCGTTGCAGCATGCCTGTCTTGGGTTTGGCCGTGCGCTCCATGAAGTTCGAGATCGGCACCAGTCCGGCGCTGGTCTGTACCCGAATTTGATCTAGATGATCGATGCTGCGAAAGTCGCGCGGCAGCCGCACCACGATATCGATCTCTTCGGTGCTGTTGTCGGGCCGATACTCGCCGAGTTTCATGCCGTTGGTGATCATGCGGACATAGGAACCGATCAGGCTGACATCGGCGCCGAACTTGGCGGCCTGGGCGCGGTCGACGCGCAGCTCCCATTCGATGCCGGGGATTGGCCGGCCATCCTCCAGATCGACAAATCCGCCGATTTGCTGCAATGCCTGGCCGATGCGCAGCACCATCGGCTCGATCAGTGCCGGGTCTTCGGAGGCGACCTGGATCTGCACCGGCTTGCCGACCGGCGGGCCGGCTTCCTGTTGACGCGGCTCGACCATGATACCGGCCAGAGGCTCCAATTCGCGGCGCGCCTCGGCGAGGATTTCGCCCGCCGGGCGACGTGTGAACCAGTCCGTGAATTCGAGTTGCACGCTGCCGATCAGATCTTCCGCTTCCTTGTCGTTTTGCCGGCCAGAGGCGGCGACGGTGGTCGAGAAAATCGTGTGGAACTCGCCGTTGCGCTCTTGCAGATCGAGGATTACCGACTCGACCTGGCGCATCAACTCGTCGCGCTCGTCGATCGACAGGTTGCCACGTCCATGCACCTGCAGGACCGCGTTGTCGGGTTCGACATTGGGAAAGAATTCGACACCACGGCCAAATTTGGCGTAGGCGACCTGAACCGCGACCAGAAGCGCGATGGCGAGGAAGAGTACCGTTAATGGAAAGCGAAGGGCGAGACCCAGGATTCGCAGATATCCGCCGGTAAAGCCCGTGATCTTGCCGAGATCTCCTTGCTCGCCGGCATTGAGCGCCTGCATCGTCGATTGATCGGCCGCACCGCCGGCACGCCCAAAGACCGACCCCAGGGTCGGCACGAAAATCAGTGCCATGACCAGCGACGCCGATAGCGTCGCCAGCAGGGTGATGGGCAGGAATTTCATGAATTCGCCAACCACGCCGGGCCAAAACAACAAGGGTAAAAAGGCGGCCAGCGTCGTAGCCGTTGCCGCGATGATCGGCCAGGCCATGCGTTTGGCGGCCAAACCATAGGCCAGTCTGCGGTCGTGCCCCTCGCTCATTTTACGGTCGGCGAACTCGGTTACCACGATGGCGCCGTCAACCAGCATGCCGACGGCGAGGATGAGGCTGAAGAGAACCACGATATTGACAGTCAGGCCTGCCGCGGCCAGGACCAGGATGCCGGTCAGGAAGGAGCCGGGGATGGCGATGCCGACCAGGCCGGCCGAGCGCAGGCCGAGCGCCGCGACGATGACCACCATGACCAGCAAGATGGCGCTAAGGACGTTGTTCTGCAGATCCGCCAGCATGGTGCGGATGCCGCTCGATTTGTCCTGGCTGTAGGAAACCTGAACTTCCTGCGGCCAGTTGACGCGCTCGGCTTCGACGACGGCGCGTACCTTTTCGATGGTCTCGATGATGTTTTCGCCGGTGCGCTTGGAGACCTCCAAGGCGACCGAGGATTGGCCGTTGATGCGGGCATAGCCCTCGGCGTCCTTGAAGGTGCGTCGCAAGGTGCCGATGTCACGAAAATGCACGACAGCGTCGCCGTTGACCTTGACCGGCATGCTGAGGATGTCCTCGGAGGTTTCGAAGAGCCCGGGCAGCTTGATGGCGAAACGTCCCAGACCGGTGTCCAGCGAGCCTGCGGCGACGACGCGGTTCGAGCGCCCGACCGCATCAATGATGTCGCGTGCGTCGATGTTGTAGCTTTCCAATGCCAAGGGATCGACGATCAATTCGACCAGTTCGTCGCGGTCGCCGGCGATGTCGGCGCTGAGCACGGTGGATACACCCTCGACCTTATCCTGCAGGTCGCGCACCAGGCGCAGCAGGGTGCGCAGCGGCAGATCGCCTGACAAGGCCACAACCAGCACAGGAAAGAGGCTGAGGTTGACTTCATGGACCGTCGGTTCGTCGGCGTCGTCCGGTAGTTCCGGTTTGGCCAGATCGACTTTTTCGCGCACGTCCACCAGGGCTTGATCGGCGTCGAACCCGGCGTCGAATTCGAGCACCACGTTGCCGCCGCCAAGATAGGCGCGCGAGCGCATTTCCTTCAGTCCCTCGATCAGCCGCAGTTCCTTTTCCATCGGCTTGATCAACAACCGCTCGGCATCCTGCGGCGAGATGCCCTCATGCGTCAGGCTTACATAAAGGATGGGGATATTGATGTCGGGATCGGCTTCCTTGGGAACTTCGACATAGGCAACGGCCCCCGCGACGAGGAGCAGCAGCAGGGCGGAGATCACCGTGCGGGAGTGCGACATCGCCGCGTCGATAAGCGCGTTCATGAGCCGAGACCGTCACCGCCACTTTTGCCGCCGCCGCCCGTGCCATCGCCGCCACCCATGCCGTTGCCGAAAGGGCGCAGGGTTTCGGCGTCGATGGGCCGGACCTTTTGGCCGTCCCTGACGAAATCCTGACCAACCGTAATGACGACCGCTTGCTCGCTCAGGCCGCTCAGCCACAAGCCCGCGGCATCGCTTTCGATGACCGTGACCGGCACGAAACGCACCGTGTGTTCCGGTGTCAGGGTCTTGACGCCGACCAGGCCCCGGTCGTCGAGGCTCAGAATGGCCGGTGAGACATGGTGCGCCAAGATATGTGGCGAGGTCAGGCGCAGCTCGGCGGTAACGCCGTCGGGAATATCGAACTTGGGATTGGCAACCTCAAGTTCGACACGAAAGGTTCGCGTCGTGGCATCGGCGACATTCGAGATGAAGCGCAAAATTCCTTCGACCCGCGCGCCAGTGGTCAAGCGGGCTGTGCCGACCTGCCCGACTTGCAACAGGCCGATATCGCGTTCGTTGACCTGGGCAACGATGAGAATGGGATCGAGGTCGACAAGCTGGACCAGGCCGTCGCCGGTTTCGAGGTAGTCGCCGATTTCGACCATGCGATCGTCGACGATGCCGGCGAAGGGCGCCTTGACGATGACATCGTCAAGCGCGACCTGGGCGGCGTGTACCGCGGCGCTCGCCGCTTCGAGTTGGGCCTTGGCACCGGCCAGCGAGGTCTCGGCTCGGTAGCCCTTTGCCGAGAGCTTCTTGGCGGCTTCATATTCGATGCTGCGCTGCGCCTTTAGAGCCCTCGCGTCGGCCAGGCGAGCCGGCCGGCTTTCCGGAGCCAGGCGGGCGATGATCTGACCGTCTTCAACCAGGTCGCCGCGCTCAACAGATAATTCGACGATGCGGCCATAAGTTTCGGATTTAACATTGACCATGCGCACGGCTTGGCTGAGCCCGCGAAGAACAGTCTCGGCCTGGTGCGGTTCGGCCACAATCTCGCGGACCCGTACCATGGGCAGTCGATCGCTGTGCGACAAGTCCGCTGGCGGCTTCTTGGCTTCCGGCAGATTGTCGCTATGGCCGAACTGCCCGGACGCGATCCAGCCGACCGCGGCGACGGCAAGGAAGGCGGCAATGAAAAACGAGCGCTTCATGGTGGGGTTGCTCTCCTAAATCACTACATCTACCAGTGCGGTCATGATCGTGTCAGTTGGCCGATTGTGTGAACCGGGCCGGTCATTATTCGGCGACGAACCGCGCCGCGGCTTCGACTTCGGCGATTAACGTGTCGCGGTTCTGTTCCAAATAATCGGCCGCCGCGCCATAGACCGCCTGGCCCATGCCACAAACGAAGCGTTCGCCCGGCGTCGGATGCGCCGACGGTGTCTCCGCCTTGTCATCGCAGTCCATGCGTTGCAGGTGGCCGCGGTACCAGGCGATCCGCTCGTCGATCAAGCGTGCCAGGCGCTCGGCCGGCAGCAACTGCGCGAAAAACAGGATGAACAGCAGGTCCGAGCGCACGCGGTCCGCGGCCGGCGGTTCCATCAAGGCGAGATGCAGCGCGGCGCGGCCGGCCTCGGTGATCGAATAGATTTTCTTGTCCGGGCGTTTATCTTGGCTTTCGTCCCGCCGAACCACCTTGCCCTCGCCGCAAAGAATGTTGAGCGCTGGATAGATCGACCCGAAACTGGCGGCGTGGATATGCGCGAAGGCACCCTCTTCGAAGGCTTTCTTGATCTCGTAACCGCTTGCCTCCGATCGATTTAGGACTCCGAGGCACAAGGTTTTGACATCCATCTTCGTCTCCAGACAATTGGTCTTGATCGGCGGCGCAGAGCTACCCAAGGGGCGCCACGTGGAACGACAATTTGCATGTAGGGTGTTGGTATATGTTTGTCCAGCATATATCGAACCAATATATAGGCCGGCTGGAGAAATAAGCCGGGTTGTCAGGCATTTGAATTAAAAATAGTACAATTATCGTTTAAAAACAAAAAGTTGCAGTATTTGTTTGGATGTATTAGTTTGGCTTGGGGAGGTGAATTGGAGGAGGCGCGAGCCTTGTCGATCTATACGTCACTTTCTGGTCTTGTCGCTGCCTCGACGCGGTTGTCGGTGTCGGCGGACAACGTTGCCAACATGCGCAGCCTGGGCTTCCAGACGGCCGCCGACGGCAGCGATAATGGTGGTTTTCGGCCCAAGCAGGTGCAGCAGACATCGGTCGCCGGCGGCGGCGTCATAGCCCGTCCCCTGTTCGTCGATCCCGCCTCGGTTCAAGCCTACGAGCCGGGCAGTCCCGACGCCAACGCCGAGGGCCTCGTGCCGCGTCCGAACGTCGATCTGGGCGAAGAATTCGTCAATCAGATCCTCGCCGAACAGGCCTATAAGGCCAGTGCAAAGATGATCCAGGCCGAGGAAAAACACTCGGATGTCTTGCTCAACCTGATCTCTTGAGCCGTCCAATGCGTCGTGGGCCCGCCTATCGCAGCAGCAGATTGGCGCGATAGTCCTCGCGCTTTTCCCATTGTAGCCGCTCGAGTTCGGGGTCGATGTGCTCTTCCTGCGGGTATCCCAAGCAGAGATAGGCGACGAGATCCCAGGCTTCCGGCAGGTCGAGATCGCGCCGAACCGCTTCCGGATCGAGGATCGAGACCCAGCCGACGCCGACAGCGTGGCTGCGCGCGGCCAGCCACAGGTTCTGTACGGCGGCGACGACGGAATAGCGTAGGGTCTCCGGCATGGTGCGGCTGCCCAACCCCTTGCCGCGGCCGGTCTCGGCGTCGCAGAAGACCGCCAGATGCACCGGCGCCTCGCTGAGGCCTTCGAGCTTCAGCTTCGCGTAGAGCTTCGCATCGTTACCGTGATAGTTGTCGAGGGCGGCGCGGTTCTCCTGTTCGAAGTTCTTTCGCACCGCCGCCCGGCGCGGCGCACCCTCGACCAAGACGAACCGCCAGGGTTGGCTTAGGCCGACAGAGGGGGCAAGCGAGGCGGCTTTCAACAGCGCCTCCAGCAGATTTTCGGGGAGCGCCTTGCGACGGAATCGGCGGACGTCGCGCCGCCAGCGGAAAAGCGCGTTGAGTTGCAGGCGGAAGGCCTCGTCGAAGTCGGGTGGTGTCAAGGTGGCGTTGGCACTTGGCATGGCCGGGACCAGTATGGTAGGGGCGGGAACCTGATGGATGTTGAAGTGCAGTTTAAGGCTGTCTTCGCCAATATGGGAACATTTAGATAGCGCCCAGGGATCGCCGCTTGCGGACCATGGTGCGCAGTAATAAGCAATTGTGCCTCGCGGAGTCGCGGTGTTCCCATCGGGCTGGCGCGGCACTTTGACACATTTCGGTAACATTCGACGTGCTATCTCTTGCTCCCAGTCATGAAACCCATGCGATCGACCGATAAAAAACCAAGACGCGCCGGATTCTATCAGCCGCAAGCTAAGTCACCGGTCGCTGGCGCGGCGGGGATGACAGGACAGGCACGTGCCGGCCGCTAAGAAAAAGGCTCGCCCCGTGGTTGACCACGGCGGCCGTGTCGGCGTGGTCGATATCGGCTCCAATTCCATACGGCTCGTGGTGTTCGAGGCGCTGAAGCGGGTTCCCGTTCAAGTCTTTAACGAGAAGGTTCTCTGCGGCCTAGGGCGGGGATTGGAGGGCAGCGGCAAGCTCAGCGATGAGGGCATGGCCTTGGCGCTGCCGAATCTTGAACGTTTTACCCGCCTGGCCGAGGCGATGGGTGTCGAAAGTATAGAATTCCTCGCGACCGCGGCCGTGCGCGAAGCCTCCAACCGCGACGACTTCATCGCTGAAGTCGAGGCCAGATGCGGGCGCGAGGTGCAGGTTCTGAGCGGTGCCGAAGAGGCCCGCCTGGCCGCCCTTGGGGTTCTCTCCGGCGAACCGCACGCCGACGGCGTAATTGGGGATCTCGGTGGTGGCAGCCTGGAGCTGATCGAAGTGCGCGAGGGCGTGACCAAGCACGCCGTGACCCTGCCGTTGGGCGCCCTAAAGCTACGGGAACGCTTCGGCGACGACATCCGCGCCTCGCGCGCCGAGGTGAAACGCCAACTTCACAAGGTCGAATGGCTGGGGGCGGGAAGGGGCCGCAACTTTTATCCCGTCGGCGGTGCCTGGCGGAATCTGGCGCGTATCCACATGGCCCAGATGGGCTATCCGCTGGCAATGATTCACGGCTACAAGGTATCGCGGCGCAGCATCCAACCCATCGCCCGACTGATATCCGACCTTGGTCCGGACTCCCTGGCCGGGCTTGCCGATGTCCCAACCAAACGCCTCGAGATTCTGCCGCATGCCGCCGTGGTACTCGAACGACTGTTGCGCGAGATCCACAGCCGCGATGTCATCTGCTCGACTTTTGGCCTGCGCGAAGGGTTCCTCTTCGATCGTTTGAGTCCCGAGGAGCAAGCGCTCGACCCCTTGCTCGAGTTTACCGGCGAGATCCTGGCGCGTGCCGCGCGCAGCGCCGATATGGGGGCCTTACTCGAGACCTGGACAGCGCCGCTGTTTCCAAATGAAAGCAAGGCCGAGGCCCGGCTGCGGCGCGCTGCCTGCGATCTGTCGGATATTGCTTGGCGCGACCATGCCGACTTCCGTGCCGAACAGGCCCAACGCCGCATTCTTTTTTCCCCGCTTCTAGGCGTGACGCACCGCGAGCGGGTTTTCATCGCTTACGTAATTCGGGTGCGCTACGGCGGCGTCGATATCGCACGCAAAAACGATCCCATGAAGATCTTGATCTCCGAAGAGGAACGGCACCGCGCGGAGGTTCTGGGTCTGGCGTTTCGACTTGCCTATAGACTATCGGGCGGCACTGGGGCCAACCTCGATACCAGCGCGCTACGGCTTGCCGGAAACGAAGTCGAGCTGGACCTGCCGGCGGATGGCGCGATGTTCTATGGGGATCTTGTCACCAGGCGCATGGCCGAGTTGCGTCGGGCGGTGGAGAAGCGTCGGCATTTTATCGCGGCTTAGAGAGATTCCAGGATCTCGCGCACGGAACGACCGCTGGCCAGTTCCTGGCCCTCGGCATTCAAAGCATGAAAATAACCGGTCGTCCGGTGGAAGCTGAACGTCGCGACACCGTGGCGATCGATCACCGAGGCGAAGCTCTCGCCGTTGGCGGTGCGGTCATCCTCGCTGGGCAGGGAAGACAAACGACCTTCCTCGACGATGGATTTGAAGTCTCTATCCGTCAGACAACTGTCCGACCTGTGGTGGTCGTCCATGATCCCCCCTTTAACTTCGCTCACTATCAAACGAATCACGGCCGAGTCTTCCTGTCCAGCCTTTTCTTCATAGTATCTGCGGGATTATTTATTTCAGACATTCAGACTAAAATTGAGTTCTTCGGCTTATTGCTATGTACCGGCATAGATTCTGCCTCTCGGAGTACGGCAAAAACTGAGCTGGAACCGCCTTAGGTGAATATCCAAGGCTCGACTCCATTAGACGACTCGATCCACCTATCGGATTCAGCGCACAACACTCAGTATATATAAAACAACGTGTTGGAAAGTTTTTCTGAAATATATATCAGCTAATAGAAACACACAATTGAAATATAATAAAATAATGAAGAACACCTTCTTGATGCCGAATGTGTAAATTTCTGATAAAATCGCTGTCGGTAAGTGGCGAGCGACCTGCGTCCGTCGGAACGCAGGGCTAAAGCGAGGGCGCATTGAACCGCGATGGGCACCTTTGGCCTCGATAGAGGCAGGGCTTGGTGGGGAGAGAAACGATGTACAGGTCAGTACAAGAAAGCCAGGGACAAACCGGGAAAGGGCGTCGCGCCCTTTATTGGCTCGAAGGCATTATCGTCGGAGTG
>JAJFGM010000329.1 GCA_021776145.1 Kiloniellaceae bacterium
CGCCGCGCGTTGGCACGACTGCGCACTGCCCTTCGAAACGGCGCACTACCTCGATGGATTCGGACACAGCGACAAACGGTTTCACTTCAAGGCCGATTGGGCGGCGCTGGGCGGCGACGCCACCGTGATGCCGCGCCTGCCGGGCCATGCCGAGTTGATCGATGCCGCCGACGAGCGCCACCCCTTCCGCCTAGTGGCGGCACCGGCGCGAAACTTTTTGAATACCAGTTTTACCGAGACTCCGGGATCGTTGCGGCGCGAGGGGCGGCCCAGCGTCAAGCTGCATCCACAGGCCTGCGCGCGCCTTGGCGTGGCCGCGGGCGACCGCGTGCGACTTGGCAACGACCTCGGTTCGCTCGTCGTGCACGTCGAAGAATTTGACGGCCTGCAGCCCGACGTTGTCGTGGTCGAGAGCATCTGGCCGAACAGCGCCTTCGAAGAAGGCATTGGCATCAACACGCTGATCAGCGCCGACCCCGGACCGCCGGCGGGCGGAGCGGTGTTTCACGATACGGCGATCTGGATCAAGAAGGTTTAAGGAACAAGATGTCGCGGCGACCAAAAATCATCGTTCTGGGTAACGAGAAGGGCGGCTCTGGCAAGTCGACCACCGCGATGCATGTTTGCATCGCGTTGTTGAAGCGTGGCTACTCTGTCGGCAGCATGGATCTCGATGCCCGCCAGGGCACCTTTTCGCGTGCCATGGAAAATCGCAAGTCCTTTGCCAAGTCCTCGGGGCTCAAGCTCCTGGTGCCGCAGCATTGGCGAATTTTCGCCTCCGAGGCACCGAACCGCGCCGATGCCGAGGCGGAGAACGAAGCCAAGCTCAAGACCGCGTTGGGGTCGCTCTGGTCCATGGATTTTCTGGTCATTGACACGCCCGGCAGCGACAACTTCCTCGCCCGCCTGGGCCATTCCTATGCCGACATTCTGATTACGCCGATGAACGACAGTTTTCTCGATCTCGACATTCTCGGCCGCTTCGACCCGGAAGGTGAAACCATCCTTTCGCCGAGCATCTACAGCCAGATGGTCTGGGAGCAGCGCCAGCAGCGCGCCGTGCGCGGGATGCCGCCGATCGATTGGGTGGTCATGCGCAATCGGCTGTCGCATATCGATGCGCGCAATAAGCGCGATATTGGCCGCTTGCTGGGCGTTCTGGCCAAACGCATCGGGTTCCGCCTGGCGCCGGGCTTTGGTGAGCGCGTCATCTTCCGCGAGCTCTTCCCGATGGGGCTGACGCTTCTTGACCTGCGCGAACAGGGCATGGAAATGCGCATCAGCATGAGCCACTTGGCGGCGCGGCAAGAGTTGCGCGACCTCTTGGCGACCATTGGACTTGCCGATATCGAAGAAGAAGAGGAAGACCACCCGATTCTGGCGACGGGCGCGGCCTGAAGCGGCTGCCGGGATTGCCCGCGCAAGGGCGATGCGACTCCACATCGCGCGAATAAGCGTTATCTTCTTGTCGAGGCGCCGCCGCCTTGGCCAAGGCCGGTGCCCAAGGTTTCCCGGGCATTTGCTGGATATGGCCAGAGTGTGATTCGGATGTTGAGTGTCCCTTCGCTGGTGAAATTCACGCCCAAGAATTTCACAATCGGGACACGAGGAATTACCCAGGAACAGAGATACCGGCGGGAGCCGGGCGGGAGCGATGGCAGGCGACAAGAAAATCACCAGGCGTGCCTCTGCGAAGCCGCAAAAGGCGCGTTCGTCGAATTCGCAGATCGAGGCCTTTCTGAACAAGGTTGCCTTGACCCCGGCGCCGGTGGCCGGCGATGGGCGCGGACGGCTTATCTTCGCGATGGACGCGACGGCGAGCCGCGAACCCTCGTGGGATCGCGCCTGTCATATTCAGGGCGAAATGTTCAAGGAAACCGACGCCCTGGGCGGGCTTGAGATCCAGCTGATCTTCTATCGCGGCTTTGGCGAGTGCAAGGCGAGCCGCTGGGTCGCCGGCCCCGCAGCCTTGCGGCGCTTCATGACCGGTGTCTTTTGCCTAGCCGGCCATACGCAAATCCGCAAAGTCCTCAAGCGGGCAATCCAGGAAACCAATGAAAAGAAGGTTGGCGCCCTGGTTTTTGTCGGCGACGCGGTTGAGGAGGACATTGATGCGCTTGGGCACCTGGCTGGCGAGCTTGGGCTTCTCGGCGTGCCGTGTTTCATGTTCCACGAGGGCGGCGACCCGACGGCGCGGCGCGCCTTTCAACAGATCGCGCGGCTAAGTGGCGGTGCCTATTGCCCCTTTGACGCGACCTCCGCGCAGCAACTGCGGGACCTCTTGGCGGCGGTTGCGGTCTATGCCGCCGGCGGGCGCGCGGCTCTGTCGGATTTCAGCGATCGGACCGGCGGGATCGTGCCGCAATTGACGCACCAACTGAAATGAGCGCAAGGTCTTGGCGGCGCAGGTCCAACGCACCGCAACGGGCGTATACTTCTGTTGACCGGTTTGGTGGTCATTTCGACCAGTTTGGTGGTCTTGTCGAACGGTGTGCTGGCGGATCCTGATCTGTGTTTCCCTATTTCATTCTCGGTATAGCCTTTCTGCTCGGCGTGGTCCTTCTGGCACGCTGGTTCTCCGCGACCGACCCCAAAACAGTGGTCAGGGCGCTGCGCTGGGTCTTTGGCATTCTGGCGGTCGCTTTGATCGTCTTCGCTGTTGTCGCCGGCCGCCACGCCCTGGCGATTCTTGCCGCGCCGGTGCTCTTTCCGCTCCTCTTGCGCTATCTCGCATACCGGCGCCGGGCGAAATTGGCGCGCGGGCCTAGCCCAGGCCAGGGATCGCAGGTGGAAACACGGTTTTTTCGCATGTACCTGGACCATGACAGTGGCGAGATGAACGGCGAGGTCCTGGAAGGCGGCTTCAAGGGGGCGCGGCTTGACGAGTTGGATCTCGAAAGGCTGGTCACGCTGTGGCGCGAGTGCCGCGATTCCGACGCGCAGTCGGCCGCGGTTCTGGAGGCCTACCTCGATCGCCTGCATGGCCAGGCATGGCGCGACATCGCGTCTCGGGGCGAGGGTGGCGGCCCGCGCGCCGCATCGAGCGGCGGCATGAGTCGCGAGGAGGCGCTGGAAATTCTCGGTCTGGAAGAGGGGGCCGGCGAACAACAGGTCGTCGAAGCTCACCGACGCATCATGCAAAAGGTTCACCCCGATCACGGCGGCTCGAACTACCTCGCCGCCAAGATCAACGAAGCCAAGGAACTGTTGCTGCGGGGCTAGGTTTCAATACCGATAACTCTGGATTGTTGTGGGATTGCTCCGTTCTGGATCTCTGCACTTTAACCCTATGTTTGCGGGAATGTGGTTAGTTCTCAAAAGGCTTCGCCGCCGGTACGGGCGAGACCCGAGAGCAATGAAACCGCCGCCGGTTGTTTCGTTGCGCAGCCTGTGCAATACAGCGGTCATCTTGCCGTTGACCGTGAAAAACGGTGATCCCGCCGTTGCCGCCTGTCTTCGACTTATTCCATCCGGGAGTTTTGCTTTGCGTGTTGCCATGATCGGAACCGGCTATGTCGGTTTGGTATCCGGAACCTGCTTTTCCGAATTTGGAACCGAGGTCGTCTGCGTCGACAAGGACGAGGCCAAGATCGAACGGCTTCAGGCCGGCGAGATACCGATTTTCGAGCCCGGACTTGACCAACTGGTGAATACCAACTGCAGGGCTGGGCGCCTGTCCTTCACTACGGATTTAGCATTGGCGGTTTCCAAGGCGGATGCTGTCTTCATCGCCGTCGGAACGCCGACCAGCGAAAACGGCGAAAGCGCCGATCTGGCGAACGTCTTCGCCGTCGTTCGGCAGGTCGCGGCGCATCTGCAGGGCTATACGGTCATCGTCACCAAATCCACCGTGCCGGTGGGAACCGGTCGTCAAGTCGCGGCGGCGGTGCGCGAGGTCAATCCCGAGGCCGACTTCGATGTGGTGTCGAATCCCGAGTTCCTGCGCGAAGGCTCGGCGATCAACGACTTCATTCGACCGGATCGGGTCGTTATCGGTGCCGAAACCGACAGTGCCCGAGAGATCATGCGGGTCATCTACCGGCCGCTCTATCTTATCGAAACGCCAATCCTTTTTACCTCCCTGGAGACGGCGGAGCTGACCAAGTACGCGGCCAATGCCTTCCTGGCGATGAAGATCTCCTTCATCAACGAGATTGCGGACCTTTGCGAGCACACCAACGCCGATGTGCATCATGTGGCGCGTGGCATTGGCCTCGACGGGCGCATCGGACCGAAATTTCTGCATCCGGGGCCGGGATACGGCGGTTCTTGTTTCCCCAAGGACACCATGGCGCTGGCGCACACGGCGCGCAACCTGGAGTCGCCGGTGCGAATTATCGAAACGGTGATCGCCGTCAATGAAACGCGCAAACGCGCCATGGCCGACAAAATCGTCGCCCATTGCGGCGGGTCGGTCGCCGGCAAGACCCTGGCGGTTCTCGGCGTCACCTTCAAACCCAATACCGACGATATGCGCGATTCGCCCAGCCTGGTCATTTTGCCGTTGCTGCTGGAGCAGGGCGCCAAGCTGCAGGCCTATGACCCGGAGGGCATGACCGAAGCCGCAAAGCTGATCGACGGCGTGACCTGGATCGAAAATGCCTATGAGGCTGTCAGCGGCGCGGATGCGCTGGTCCTGCTGACTGAGTGGAACGAGTTTCGCGCCCTCGACCTCGAGCGCATCAAGTCTCTGCTGAACGCCCCGGTCGTCATCGACCTGCGCAACATCTACGACCCCACGGAGATGGCCGAGGCGGGTTTCTCCTATACGTCGCTGGGCCGTCCCCCGAGGGTTGACCGACAGGTTCGGCACTGATTCCGAGCCGAACGTCCGGCTCTGAATCACACTAGATTCAAATGTTTGGTGCCCTTCCGGTCCTGAATTTCACGGATACGCAGCCCGGAATCGGAACACAGGGTTGGGGGCAAGGTCGCAAAGGAAGGAAATGCGTCGAATGAGCACGAGCAACGGATATCGCTTCGATCCCACCATCCTGCGTGAGTACGACGTGCGCGGCGTCGTCGGCAAAACGCTCTCGGCGGCCGACGCCGAAGCCTTGGGGCGGGCCTTTGGCAGCATCGCGCGGCGTGGCGGTGGAAAACGGATCGCGGTCGGTTACGACGGCCGCTTGTCGTCGCCTGAACTGGCCGCGGCCCTACAGCGCGGGCTCAACGCCTGCGGCCTGGATGTCGTTCTGGTTGGCCGTGGGCCGACGCCGATGCTCTATTTCGCCGCCTATACCCTCGATGTCGACGGCGGCATCATGATCACGGGTTCGCACAACCCACCGGACTACAACGGGTTCAAGCTCATTCTCAACAAGAAGTCCTTCTTCGGCGCCGACATACAAAAGCTTGGCGAAATCGCCGCTGCCGGCGACTTCGAAGAGGGCAGCGGAAGCTTGATCGAGCATGACATCTTCGAGGCCTATGTCGAGCGTCTGCTGAAGGATTTTCGCCCCGGCCGCGACCTCAAGGTGGCCTGGGACGCAGGTAACGGTGCCGCTGGCGAGGCCATGGTTGCCTTGACGGAGCGGTTGCCCGGTAAGCACCTACTGCTCAACGAAACCATCGACGGCACCTTTCCGTCCCATCATCCCGATCCGACCGTCGAGGCAAATCTCGAACAGTTGAAAGAGTTGGTACTTGCCGAGGGTTGCGATTTCGGTGTCGCATTCGATGGCGACGGCGACCGCATCGGACTGATCGATGGCCAGGCGCGGGTGCTTTGGGGCGACCAGATCATGCTTTATCTGGCCCGCGATATCCTTGCCGAACGGCCCGGCGCCACCATCATCGCCGACGTCAAGGCCAGCCAAGTGCTGTTCGACGAAATCGCGCGCGCCGGCGGCAAGCCCGTGATGTGGAAGACCGGACACTCCCTGATCAAGTCGAAGATGGCCGAACTCGACTCGCCCTTTGCCGGTGAGATGAGCGCACATATTTTCTTTGCCGACCGCTTCTACGGCTATGACGACGCGCTTTATGCGGCGGTGCGGGTGATGAATATCGCCGGGACCGGCGCGGAGAGCCTGGCCGCCTATCGCGATTCTCTGCCCGCGGTGGTCAATACGCCCGAGATCCGCTTCCCCTGTTCGGAAGATCGCAAGGGCCCGGTCATCGACGAGGTCAAGGCGCGACTCGCCGAAGCTGGCGCCGACGTCACCGACATCGACGGTGTTCGGGTCAAAAGCGACAAGGGCTGGTGGCTGTTGCGCGCCTCGAACACCCAGGACGTTTTGGTGGCACGTTGTGAAGCTGCCAACGATGCCGACCTGCAGGCCCTCTACGGCGAGCTGGGTGCCCAGCTCAGGGCCAGCGGTCTGGAACCGCCAAAGATCTGAGCGCGGTACCGTGCTTCGGGCATTTGGGCGGTTTGACGGTTGTCACACTTCGGTGGACAACAGCCGAGCGGGCTTAGCCGGTTTCGGCGCCGCCGCCAGCGCCGATCTGCGGCGGCACGACGACACAGTTGATCTCGGCGGACGTGAGAAGGCGGCAAGCCTCGCGGGCGCGCGGTTCGCTGAGGCCGGTCAACTGGGCACGGTAAAGCGGGCCATTGTCGCTGCTGATTTGGCTGATTACCGTCTTGGTCGAGAGCAGGAGATCCGGCAGCGTCTGGGTGGCCTGGGTTACGGCGCTGTGGGCCGGTCCGAAATTACTGTAGGCGCCGACCTGCACGCCCCAATTCGCTTCCAGCGGGACCGCGACCGACTGCTGCGACGGGGTGGCCTTGGCGACGCGTTGCGCCGTCGCTGCCGGTGGCACCGGCGGCAAGCCTTTCGATGCGACGTTCGTTGCCTTCAAGGCGCGGTTTACCGTGTTCGCGCCGGTGGCTAGTCCGACCTGGGCTGTGCCGATTTTCGCCGACGCCGGTTTTTTAGGCTGCGCAACTGCTTGCGGCGTGGCCTTGGCAACGACGATCTTCTTGTTGCTTTCGACTGGCGGTGCCGGCGGAGCGACGGCGCTGGCCAGTATTGCCCGCGGCGGCAGAGCCGCGACTTGGAAGGGGTTGCGTCGCGGCGGTGCCGGGATGGATGCGATGCCGCGCGGCATCTGATCGAAACCCTGATTGAGCAGCTTGGTGATGTGGCTGTCGCGCGAGCGTGCGGACTTGCCGCCGAAGACGACGGCGATCAGGCGTTTGCCGCGGCGCACGGTCGAGGCCACCAGATTGTAGCCCGAGGCGCGAATGTAGCCTGTCTTGATGCCATCGGTGCCGGCATAGGTCTTCAACAGACGATTATGGTTGCGGTAGCGGCGCCCATTGTATTTGAACGAGGTCGCGGAAAATACGTGATAGTGCTGCGGATAGTCTCGGATCAGTGCCTGCGCCAGGGCCGCCATGTCGCGCGCCGTTGAAAGCTGGCGCCGATTCGGCAGGCCCGAAGCGTTACGGAAGGCCGTCTTGGTCATGCCGAGCTGCCGCGCCTTGGCCGTCATTAGTTTGGCGAACTCGACCTCGGTCCCGCCCATCGCCTCGGCTAATACGACGGCGGCGTCATTCGCCGATTTGGTGACCAACGACAAGATTGCGTCCTGCACGGTGATGGTGGAACCGCGTTTCAGTCCCAGTTTCGAAGCCGGCATCCCCTGCGCGCGCTTTGATACCTTCAAACGCTGTCCTGGCTTCAGGCGGCCCTTCTCGAGCGCCTCAAAGGCCAGATAAAGCGTCATCATCTTGGTAAGGGAGGCGGGGTAGCGCTGATTCTCCGCATTGCGGGCATAGAGAACACGTCCGCTGTCGGCATCGATGACAATGGCCGAATAGCTGCGCGCGCCGGCGTCCCGAGGGGCCAGGACCGCAAGGCCGAGAAGTGCCAAAGTGATCGCAAACAACACCAGGCGCATTCTCGTGCCTGCAAGACCGAGTGTATGAGTTCCGCGCCAGATCAAGGAATTTCCCCGAGATTAAGTCAAATAATGCCAAAACTTAGAGGTAGATTCTAAGTAAGAGTGCAATCTGTGTCCAGCTTAAGCTAAGCCTGCTTTCGATTTTGTTAAAAGACGCAACGATTTAGCCATGGAATCGAGGTTTGTCCGCCATGTTAATGTTAAATGCGGTTAGCCTTGCGGGTACTTGGCTGCGCGCCGCTGTTGCATGCCGCAGCCAAAGGCGCCAAGTAAGGACTCGGGACAAACGCGCCAGCTGGGCAGTGCTTGCGGGTACACCCGGTGTGTGGCGGCGGACGGAGAGGACACCATGGTTATGAGCAGCGCTCGCAGACTCCTTTCGCGCGGTGTCATTGTTGCGCTGTTCGGCGTGGTTCTGGCGGCCTGTGCCTACCAAGGCGCGATCGATTCACCGCCGACCATCAAGTTGACCTGGTTCAGCTACATCAACGGCGACGATTTGCGGGCCGCCTGCCGCCCCGGTTCGGCGGACCGCTACCGTATGGTCTACAACGCCGACTACGAACGCCAGCTGCGCAGCTATGAAATCGACGCCATGCCGGACGGAGCGGGCTGGTTGACGACGCGCGTGCAGGGCGAGAGCCTGTTCGACCTCGGCGGGCTCTCACTCGAAGATCCGCTGGCGCCGGGGCGCTGGGCAACCTCGCATAACACCGTCCCCGCCGAGCGAATGGCGGCGATACAGGGCGCCCTGGCCGTAAGCGGCGCCTTCGCTCCGCCGCCGACCGGGTTGCGCGTTTATTCCGACCAGTACTATTGGGTGGTCACATCATGCCGAGACGGTGTTTTTGCCTTCAACGTCTGGCGCTACCCCTCGCCACGCTACGACGATCTGATCTTCCCCGAGCTGCTCTTTGCCGAAGACCAGAGCGGCATTGCCGTCGACCCGCCGCGTGAGGTCAGCCCCGCTGCCCGCATGAAGGGCGAGATCAGGGGCGACAAAGCGAACACCATATTTCAGCTGCACGTCGGCGAGACCGGTTTCAAGGGGCACTTCAAGATCTAAAATTTCACTGCCCCCATGGCGTGTCGCTTCGTAACGGGGGTCACGCCTGTCTTTCGGGAACCACCGAAAAGCGTGCGGTTCCTGGTTTCGGCAGGAGTTCATCGAGCCATGGTCCGTCCGGCATTCGGCCGGCAAGAGCGGCGATCCCCTTGTTCCACCAATTGCACTGTTTGCGCAGATCGTCGTAGTCGTATCGGGGCTGGCACCACTGCGGGCCACTGGCTCCTGGGTCGATGTGTGCCGGTCTCGAGAAATTTTTGCTGCAACGCACAAAAAACCTTGACTAAATCCGCATTCACCATATCTTTTTGTCTATATTGCACTGCAGCAAAATCTAAAGTGTTCAGGGTCCTCTGGAACCTTGCCGACCCATATGGCCAGTCGCCGCGCCGTTGCACGGCGTGGCCGTAACAGTGCCTTGTTGATCCCATCACCGCGCACTATCGAAAGGATACCTATCATGCCTCGTAAACCCAGAGCGGCCACCCTGGAATTGAAGTTGGAAAAGACCAAGCCGACCGCGACCAAAAAAGCCATCGATTTCGTTAAGGACGAGAAAAAGGTGGTTGCGACCAAGCCGTCGGCGGCGCCCAAAAGCGTAGCCGCGAAGACGCGCGAAGCACCGGTCGAGGTCGCTGACGACACACCAGTGGCGAAGGCTGCTGGCGACAAGGCCCCAGTTTCCAAGACCTCGGCGCCCAAGACCTCGGCGTCCAAGACCTCGGCGTCCAAGACCTCGGCGTCCAAGAGCTCGGCGTCCAAGACCTCGGCGTCCAAGACTGCGGCGTCCAAGACTGCGGCGCCCAAGACTGCGGCGTCCAAGGCTGAAGCACCCAAGGCCGCGGCGTCCAAGACTGCGGCGTCCAAGGCTGAAGCACCCAAGGCCGCGGCGTCCAAGACTGCGGCGTCCAAGACTGCGGCGTCCAAGGCTGAAGCACCCAAGGCTGCGGCGTCCAAGGCTGAAGCACCCAAGACTGCGGCGTCCAAGGCTGAAGCACCCAAGACTGCTGCGCCCAAGGCTGATGCCCCCAAAGTTGCGGCCGTGGATGCCCCGGCCCCTGCTGCCGCGCCGACGCCCGTTGCGAAATCCCCCGTGCCTGCTGTCGCGCCGATTCCCGTGGCCGTCGCTGTGGCTCTCACCGCGGCGACCGCGACGGCGGCCAAAAAGGCCGAAACCAATGCCGCCGAGGCGATGTCCGCCCTCGGTCGCGAGCATGTCGATGCTTGCGTCAAGTTCGGCAGTATCGCCGCCATGGGCTTTGGGAACCTTGGCACCGAGGTTATGACCTTCACGCGGCTCTGCATGGAAAGCCAGATCGCCGCGACCCAGGCCATGGCCGGTGCACGCTCCCTGCGCGAGGTTTTCGATTTGCAGGCGCAATACTCGCGTCAGGGCCTCGACAGCCTGCTCAGCGAAAGCAGCAAGCTGGCCGATCTCTCGTTCAAAGTGGTTAACGAGGCCAGTGCGCCGATCCAGGCCCAGGCCGGTGCCACCGTCGAAAAAATTCTCAAGTCCCGCGCCGCTTGAGATTGCCGGGCGATTGATTTGCGGGCCCGGTACGTGCGCCGGGCCCTCTTTCATTGCGTTCTCCGCGCCGCTTTGGCGCCGATCCTGGCATTTTTCGCCTTGAGGGACTGTCCGCGCGCCGGCTCGACATCGAGCGGATTTGTCCCCCGGTGGAAATTGACACAAGGGAAGCGCCACATTTCTGCTATACATTACGGATATGTGTGGGCACGGATGGACAAATGGCCGGCGCCGGGCGAACAATCTCGCCTCGCTTTCTTGCCGGGGTCTTTTTCGCGGGCGGGAAATCCCAATATCATTGGGACCTGGTCGCGGAAGGGGTCAATTTGCTGGTTAAAATGAGCAAAAAGAAGAGTGACAATGGCGATACGTCGACCGGCATCGTCGTCAAGGCGAAGCCGAAGACAAAAAAGCCATCGATGTACAAAGTCTTGATGTTGAACGACGACTACACGCCCATGGAGTTCGTCGTGCATGTGCTCGAACAGGTCTTCGGCAAAAACCGGGACGAAGCAACGCGTATCATGCTGCATGTGCATCAACGTGGGGTCGGCATCTGCGGTGTCTTTACATACGAGGTTGCCGAAACCAAAGTGACGCAAGTAATTGATTACGCGCGTCGGCATCAGCACCCGTTGCAGTGTACCTTGGAGAAGGACTAGGCTAGCGCATGCTTTCGGCAAATCTAGAACAAACTCTGCACCAGGCCCTGTCGGGCGCCAACGAACGGCGTCACGAGTATGCCACCCTGGAGCATCTGCTGCTGGCCCTGATCGAAGATCCGGATGCCGTGGCGGTGCTGCGGGCCTGTGGCCTCGACCTCGACCAACTGCGCGAGGACGTGCTCGACTACATCGACAACGAGCTCAACAATTTGATCACCGTCAAGGTCGGCGACGCCAAGCCGACGGCGGGCTTTCAGCGGGTTCTGCAACGCGCCGCCATTCACGTGCAGTCTTCCGGCCGCGAGGAGGTGACCGGCGCCAATGTGCTGGTCGCCATGTTCTCCGAGCGCGAGAGCCACGCGGTCTATTTCCTGCAGGAGCAGGACATGACCCGCCTCGACGCCGTGAACTACATCTCGCACGGCATCGCCAAGGCCGAGGGCCATGAAGAAAGCCGTACCGTAGAGGGCGCCGACGAGGATGCCGAGGCGGAAAAGGTCGTTCGCAAGGGACGCGAGTCGCTCGATGCCTATTGCGTCGACCTCAACAAGAAGGCGAGCGAAGGCCGTATCGATCCGTTGATCGGCCGCACAGCCGAAATCGAACGCACCATCCAGGTGCTCTGTCGGCGCACCAAGAACAATCCGCTCTACGTCGGCGATCCCGGTGTCGGCAAGACCGCTATCGCCGAGGGCCTGGCCAAGCGCATTGTCGACGAGGAAGTGCCGGAGGTGCTCGCTCATTCGACGATCTTCGCCCTCGACATGGGCGCGCTGTTGGCGGGCACGCGCTATCGTGGCGATTTCGAGGAACGCCTGAAGGCCGTTATCTCCGAGATCGAGGCGCAGGAGTCGGCGGTGCTTTTCATTGACGAGATCCACACCGTGATCGGCGCCGGCGCGACCTCGGGTGGTGCCATGGACGCCTCCAACCTTTTGAAGCCGGCGCTGCAGTCGGGGACGCTGCGCTGCATCGGTTCGACCACCTACAAGGAATACCGCAACCACTTCGAAAAGGATCGCGCCCTGGTGCGCCGCTTCCAGAAGATCGACATCGTCGAACCGACCGTTGAAGACACGGTGAAGATCCTGCGCGGCCTCAAGCCTTATTACGAAAAACACCACAAGGTGCGCTTCACGCGCGAAGCGATCCGTGCCGCAGTCGAACTTTCCGACCGCTACATCGGCGACCGCAAGCTGCCTGACAAGGCCATCGATGTGATCGACGAGGTTGGCGCCTCGCAGATGCTGTTGCCCGAGGCCAAGCGGCGCAAGACGGTCGGCGTCAAGGACGTCGAAAACGTCGTCTCGAAGATGGCCCGCATTCCGCCCAAGAGCGTCTCCCAGGACGACCGCGCGGCGCTGAAGAATCTCGAGCGCGACCTGAAAACCATGGTCTTCGGCCAGGACAAGGCGATCGGTGCTCTGGCGTCGGCCATCAAGCTGGCCCGCGCCGGACTGCGTGAAGCCGGAAAGCCGATCGGCAGTTACCTCTTCTCCGGTCCGACGGGTGTCGGCAAGACCGAGGTGGCTCGTCAGCTTTCCCACACCTTGGGCATCGAGCTGACCCGTTTCGACATGTCGGAATACATGGAGCGGCATTCGGTGTCGCGGCTGATCGGCGCACCGCCGGGCTACGTCGGCTTCGACCAGGGCGGCCTCTTGACCGATTCCGTCGATCAGCACCCGCACTGTGTCCTGCTGCTCGACGAGATCGAAAAGGCGCACCCGGACGTCTTCAACATCCTCTTGCAGGTCATGGACTACGGCAAGATGACGGATCACAACGGCAAGACCGTCGACTTCCGCAACGTCATCTTGATCATGACCACAAACGCCGGCGCCGCGGATATGGCCAAGCCGGCCATCGGCTTCGGGCGTGAAAAACGGGTCGGTGACGATAAAGAGGCGATCAACAAACTCTTCACGCCGGAATTCCGCAATCGCCTGGACGCCATCATCACCTTCCAGAGCCTGCCGCCCGATGTGGTGGCGCAGGTCGTCGACAAGTTCGTCATCGAGTTGGAGACCCAGCTTTCGGACCGCAATGTCGTTATCGAGCTTTCACCTGACGCCCGCAAATGGCTGGCGAAAAACGGCTTCGACGAGCTCTACGGGGCCCGGCCCCTGGCGCGTGTCATCCAGGACCGCATCAAGAAGCCGCTCGCCGAGGAACTGCTGTTTGGCAAATTGGCCAAGGGCGGCGTGGTACGGGTTGGCATGGAGGACGGCAAGTTGACCTTCGGATTCGAGGCGGCCGAAAAGCCCAAGAGCAAAAAGAAGGGCCGCAAGCGCGATCCCGGCGACGGCGAAGCCGGCAAGGACGTGCCGGCGCTCGTCGATTGATCGTCTCGGGCCGGCCCTTGCGCGCCTAAGATGCGCGACTGTTTGCGCGGCCTCCGGGTTCTCGATCTTTCACAGTACCTGCCCGGCCCCTACGCGGCACAGATACTTTCCGATCTCGGTGCCGAAGTTTTTAAGGTCGAACCGCCAGGCGGCGACCCCATGCGCCATCTCGGTCCGCGCGACTGTGACGGCCTGTCGCCCTATTACAAGCTCGTCAACGCCGGCAAGACAGCGGTCGGGCTGGACCTGAAAAGCGAGGCTGGGCGCGCTACGCTTGGTGCCCTCGTAGCCGCCGCCGACGCCCTGATCGAATCCTTCCGTCCCGGCGCCCTGGCACGCCTGGGTTTCGGACCCGCCGATCTCAAGGCACTCAATCCGCGCCTGGTCCACTGTGCCCTGTCGGGATACGGCCAGACCGGCCCCTACGCCCTGAAAGCCGGGCACGACATCAACTATATGGCGCTGGGCGGCGGTCTGGCGACCTCCGGCACCGCGGACGGGCCGCTGGGAGCGCACCCGCCGACCGCCGACTATGCCAGTGGCATGCAGGCGGCCCTGGCCGTGCTCGCCGCCCTGCTGCGCCGCGAACGCCCCGGGCCACGCCAGGGTGAAGGCGTCACGCTCGACTGCTCGATCTCCGAGACGGTGCTGGCCTGGCAGGCCATACAGCTCACCGCGGCGCAACGCCCGGGCCAGGCGCCGGAGCGCCGCCGGGCCCTGCTCAACGGCGGTGCCGCCTGTTACCAAGTCTACGAAACGGCGGACGGCCGCTTTGTCACCCTGGGTGCACTGGAAGAGAAGTTCTGGGCCGCCTTTTGTATCGCCGCCGGACAGTCCGACTGGGTCGAGCGGCAGTGGGAGCCGCTGCCGCAGGCCACCCTTATCGACGAGGTTGCGGCCTGTTTCCGCGCCGACGACCTGGCGACCTGGAACAGCCGACTGGCCGCGGTCGACTGCTGCTACGAACCGGTGCTCGACCCCCGCGAAGTCGCCACGCACCCGCAGGCCGCGGCGCGCGGCCTGGTGCGGGCACGGGCGGGCGCCGAGCCCTATACCGAAGTCCTGGCGCCAATGCTCTTCGACGGCGCCGCGCCGGTGGAACGCGCGCCTTTGCGGCAGGCGACGGCCGATGAAATGCTACGGGCTTGGCGGAACGCGGGTCAGTTGTAGTCCGACTTCTCTATTCGACAGTAAAGGTCAAGTTCTTCGAACCGAGCTTGTGCCGAGTGTTTCACGGTCCGCTATTGACGGCGGACATATCACATCAGTCCCGCTTCCTTGTAGTATCGAATGGCTCCTGCATGTAGCGGCGCTGTTAGGCTGTCTTTGATCATCTCGCTTTTCCTTAGTCTCGCAAATGCCGGATGTAGCCTCTTGAAGGTCTGGAAATTCTCAAATACGGCCTTCACGACCTGATAGACGGTTTCGTCCGAGACGGCGGTCGAAGCAATGAACGTAGCGCCGACCCCGAACGTCGGAACATCGTCGGGATTGCCGGGGTACACGCCGCCCGGGATCACGGCCTTTCGGAGATAGGAATACTCGGAGACCAGTTCGTTGACGAAGGTGCCCTCCACGCGCGCGAATACCGCGTCGCACATAGTGGTCGTCTGCTTGTTGATGCCGCTGGGATTTCCGACCAACCAGAAAAAGGCGTCGATCCTGTTATCGCAGAGAGCTTTCGGGGTGTCCGGCGATTTCAGCCCGGTAGTCTCCTTAAGGTCGCCATAGCTGTAACCCATTTTTTTCCACATGGACTCCCAGAAATTGCGGGTGCCCGAACCGGAAACGCCAACGCTGACTCGTTTGCCGACCAGATCTCCAACTGTCGCGATGCCGGAATCGGCGCGTGCGAGCACGGCCACTGGCTCGGGGTGAACGGAGAAGACGGAACGCAGATCCAAGAACGGCCCGGCATCGCGGAAAGAGGCTTTACCGGTTCCCCTATAAGCGTGGTACTGCCAGTCGGACTGCGCTATCGCCATGTCCAACTCGCCCGATCTAATGCTGTTGATATTGTATACAGAGCCGCCAGTGCTCTCCGCCGCACACTTTATGCCGTGTCTGCTTCGGCGTTGGTTGACGAGCCGGCAGATGGCGCCGGCGGTTGGGTAATAGACGCCGGTCGTGCCACCGCTCCCCAGGAAAATCTTTGTTTCGGTACCCTTGTACGGCGCGTTGTTACCTGTCTCGGTACAGGCTGAAAGGATGAGGATAAAGGCTCCGACCACCCAGTAGCATGCCTTCATAAACCGTCCCCACTTCGCATTTGCCTGCCATCGTTCGTTTTCTTAAGGTGGTGATGCAATTTCCCTCTTTGGTTCGCCAATCTGTTTTGTGCGCTTATTCTTTTCTCGTATCTGGCGAGCCCCGTGATGTGATTCCTACTGGATTAGAATTCCATATATTAACAATCATAAATTAAATAACCACAATTAATACCCGAATTTGGGGAGTGTATGAACTTGTAACAATTTCCTGCAGGGAAAGGCGGGGAAGGTCTGGTTTTACATTGGCACCAATGCTCTACGACGGCGCGGAGGCGCCACGACGCGGACCTTTGTCGCCGGTGGTCTCTGATGAACTGCTGCGGGTTTGGCGGGGCCGGGACTGACGCGCCGCACAGTGAAGGGAAGAGAGGCGCTGATGCCATTGCAAATTGAAAGCCTCAAGTCGCGCTATGATCGCGACGGCTACCTGGTCGATGAACGGTTGTTTCCAGGGGAGCTTCTCGCGGAGCTGCAGGCACAGACCCGGACCATCATCATCTATTTCGGTGGCAGTGCGCTGAATAAATGACGGTGCGTAGCTTGCGCCCCGATGCTTATCAGTTAAGCGCACTGTCACCGTAATTCCCACCGTTATTCCGGAGATTGATGAGAGCGCGAAACCGATAATGACCGTCGACGTTCGCGATAGCCTACTCCCCCGCGGCGGCGTGGCGGGTGCGGGCGGCGACTTGGGCCTTGGCCTTGGTGACGGCGGCCTTGGCGGCGTCGTTGAACTCGAACATCTCGAGGTGTTCTTCCTCGGCCTG
>JAJFGM010000330.1 GCA_021776145.1 Kiloniellaceae bacterium
GCTTCGCGCCCGAGGAAGGGCACGTTGCCGCGCAGCTTCACGGCCCAGCCCATGCCGGCTTCCAGCGGCGTGTGATCCGGGTTGATGTCGCTGCCCCAGGCCCGGTAGCCCTTTTCCAAACGCAGGGATTCGATGGCGCGATAGCCGGCATTCGCCAAGCCCACGCTGCGCCCAGCCTCGATCAGGCGTCGATAGACCGCCTGGGCGTGTTCGGTGGGAACGTGCAATTCCCAGCCGAGCTCGCCGACGTAGGTAAGGCGCAAAGCGCGCAGCGGCGCGCCGCCGATCGTAATGTCGCGCCAACTGGCAAAGGGGAACGCCGCGTTGGACAGATCCTCCGCGCAGACCTCCGACAGCAGGTCGCGCGATCCCGGCCCCATCAAGGATAGGGTTGCGTAAGCCGAGGTGACGTCGATCAGCTGCGCTTGCGCGCCCCTGGGCAGGCTGCGCTGGATGTGAACGAAATCATGGGTGGCGAAACCTGTCCCGGTGACGATGTAGAAACGATCCTCGCTCAAGCGGGCGACGGTCAGGTCGCACTCGATGCCGCCGCGTTGGTTGAGCATCTGCGTGTAGACCAGTGAACCGGGAGGCCGGTCGATATCGTTGGCACAAACCCAATTGAGCGCACTGGCCGCGTCGCGGCCGACAACCAGGAACTTGGCAAAGGAAGACTGATCGAACAGCCCGACCCTTTCGCGCACCGCCCGATGTTCCTCGCCGACGGCGGAAAACCAGTTCTGGCGGCCGTAGGAGTAAACGTCCTTGGGTTCGCTGCCCGGTTCGGAAAACCAATTCGGCCGTTCCCAGCCGAGTTTCTCGCCAAAACAGGCCCCCTGCTCCTCAAGCACGCCGTAGAGCGGCGAGACCCGCTCGGGACGGCCCGAGAGATGTTCCTCGTGGGGCCAGGCCATGGTGTAGTGCTTGGCGTAGAGTTCAAGGGTCCGTTCACGCACCCAGTCAATGGATTGATGCGGACGGCCAAAGCGCCGGATATCGACCGGCCAAAGGTCCATCGAGGGTTCGCCGCCGACAATCCATTCGGCCAGCGCCTTGCCGGCCCCGCCGCCGCCGGCGATGCCATAGGCGTTGAAGCCGGCGCCGACGAAAAATCCGTCGAGTTCAGGCGCTTCGCCAAGAATGAAGGAGCCGTCGGGGGTGAAGGACTCCGGTCCGTGAATGACCTCCTTGATGCCGGCCGTTTCCAGTGCCGGCACGCGCGCCAGGGCCTGCTCCATCATCGGCTCGAAATGCTCTAGGTCGGGATCGAGAAGCGAGAAATTGAAACCCGGGGGAATGCCGTCGCGGGCCCAGGGGATCGGATTGGGTTCGTAGCCCCCCATGACCAGGCCGCCGACATCTTCCTTGAAGTAAATCAGCCGGTCCGGATCGCGCAGGGTCGGCAGGTCGCGGGCGACACCCTCAATCGCCTCGGTGATCATGTATTGGTGCTTTACCGACACCAGCGGCACGTTGACCCCGGCCATGGCGCCGACCTCGCGGGCCCACTGACCGCCGCAGTTGACGACGATTTCGCAGCCGATGTCTCCGAGACTGCTGGCCAAGCCGCTGACCCGCTTGCCGTGTCGGCGAACCGCCGTGACCTCGCAGTTCTCGAAGAAGCGCGCGCCTCCCTGGCGAGCACCCTTGGCCAGGGCTTGTGTGATGTCGGACGGATTGGCCTGGCCGTCGGTCGGCAGGAAGGCGGCGCCGACAAGATCGGAAACGTCCATCAGCGGCCACAGCTCAAGGGCCTCCTGCGGTGTCAGGATTTCCATTTCCAGACCGAAGGAATGCGCCGTTGTCGCCTGGCGCTTGATCTCGGTCATGCGTTCGTCATTGCAGGCCAGGCGCAGTCCGCCATTCTGTTTCCAACCCGTTGCCTGACCGGTTTCCTGCTCCAGGCGTCCGAAGAGCTCGACAGAGTACTTGAGAAGTTGGGTAATATTGGCGCTGGAGCGCAGTTGGCCGACCAGCCCAGCCGCATGAAAGGTCGAGCCGCTGGTGAGCTTGCCTTTTTCCAGGACCACAACGTCCTTCCAGCCCAGTTGCGTCAGGTGATAGGCGGTCGAGCAACCGATGATGCCGCCACCGATGATCACAACCCGGGCCGATGTCGGTATGGATGTCATCTGCGGTCCCTAGAAAGTTTGAAAGTCTTCGAAAGCGCGCTCGAAGCGCGCCAGGTTCTCTTCGCTATAGGCGACGTAGTCGAATTCGAGTTCGGAATGGATTTCCGAGACCATCGACCACAGGGTCTCGCGCAGCAGCGAAGCGCACATCATCGCCCTGAAGGCGCGCATCAACCCGGTATCCACCGGCTTGCCGAAATAGCCCGTCAACAGGTCGCCGATCAGCGCCTCGGTAAACTCATTGTTCGAGGCAATGTTGGCGAGATCAAAGAGCGGCGAATTGAAGCCGGCATAGTCCCAATCGATCAGCCATAGGCGCTCGCCGGAATCGATAAAGTTGGCCGCCAGCAAGTCGTTATGACCAAAGACCACGTCGATCTTGCCGACGGCGGCTTCAAGCCGGTCGGCGCGTGCTTGCAGATCCTCGAGGCGAGCCAGCGAACGGCTCTGCCCCTGCCGCAAGGTGGCCATGTAGTCGCGCACGACATGGAACACCCAGAAGATCAGTACCGGCCCGCGCATCCGGGCCATGACATCGTGATGGCAGCGGCGGATCAGGTCGAGGCTGCGTTCGAGGTTTGTCGGATCGCGCAGGTCGGCGGGCTCGAAGGTGCGGCCATCGACAAAATCGGTGACCAGGATTCCCGGCTCGTGATGCACCACGGCAGGCGAGAGGCCGACCTCGGCCGCGGCCTGGGCCGCGGCCAGTTCATTGAAACGCATGACCCCGTGCAGCGGGATATCGTTGCCGGCGCGCACGAAATAGCGTTCGCCGCGGTCTTCGACAACGAAGTTGAGGTTGGTGATGCCGCCAACCAGGGGCTTGGGTTCCACCGCGCCGCGCCAGCAGGAAAGCCCGGCGACGCGGGAAACGGTTTCAGTCAAGGCCGCGTTGCTCATGTTCTAGTCCAAACCAAGTTTCTGTTTCCGCGAGCGTGCCGCGGCGGCGATCAGACGGTCGGCGATCATGGCGATGCAGGCCACCGACACGCCGGCAACGATGCCGCGGCCGGTATCGGCCTTGGTCAAGGCGATATAGACCTCCTGGCCGAGGTCGCGGGTGCCGACCAGGGCGGTGATGACCAGCATCGAAAGCGCGAACATGATTGTCTGATTGAGGCCCAACATGATCTCGGGCAGCGCCAAGGGCAGCTGCACTTTCCACAGTGTCTGGCGCGGCGTGCAGCCCGAGGTCGCGGCCGCCTCGAGGACTTCCGGTGAAACCTGGCGGATGCCGTGCGCCGTGTAGCGGATCGAGGGTGGCAGGGCGTAGAGCACAACGGCGATCATCGCCGCGAAGTCCCCGACCCGGAACAGCATCACAACCGGCATCAGATAGACGAAACTTGGCAGGGTCTGCAGCGTATCGATGACAATCGTGACAACCCGATTGGCACCGTCGTTTCGCGCCGACCAGATGCCGATGGGGATGCCGATCAGACCGGCGATGACGACCGAGATGCCGCAGAGGTAGACGGTCACCATAGCCTTCGCCCACTGCCCGGTAACGACGATGAAGGCGGCCAACGCAACGACGATCAAGGCCAGCCGCCAGCCGCCCAGCTGCAAGCCGGCGAGCCCGAGAAAGGCGACGATGATGACCCAGGGCACATCCAGCAGGAAACGTTTGAAGGGAATCAGGAGATTCAGCAGCAGGAAGGTTTTGACGGCCTCCAGCTGGTCGAAGAAGTTGATGTTGATCCACTTTACCAGGCTGTCCCACATCTCGCCGGTGGTGACTTGGGCGGCCACGGGATAGACCTGCAAGGCCGGCAGCAGCAGACCCAGCAGGGTCATTCCAAACAGAAGAAACAGCGAAAACACCAGATAAGGGTGGCGGCCCAGCAGGCCGGCCGCGGTCCCATGGTGCTCGGCCGGCGGATCACGGCGCGCCACCGCCTGCGACAGACGATCGAGCGCGATGGCCAACAGCGTGATGGCAACCCCGGCTTCCAGGCCATCGCCAATGGCCAGACGGCGCAACGAAGCAAGGACGTCGTAGCCCAGGCCGCCGGCTCCGATCATCGAGGCAATGATCACCATGTTGAGCGACAGCATGATGACTTGATTGACGCCGACCATGAGGCCCGGCGCCGCCGCGGGGACCAGGATTTTCCAGGTCATCTGCCGGCGTGTGCAACCGGCCATGCGGCCGAACTCGACGATCTCCTCGGGCACGCCACGCAGCGCCAGGATCGTGACACGCACCATCGGCGGCATGGCGTAGATGACGGTCGCCGCCATGGCCGCCACCGGGCCAAAGCCGAAAAGGAACAAGACCGGCACCAGGTAGGCGAACACCGGTACTGTCTGCATCAGGTCGAGGATCGGCGTGATCGCGGTTTCGAAACGGCGGCTGCGATAGCCGAGGATGCCGAGGAATAGCCCCCCGACCACACCCAGCGGTACCGTGACGATGATCGACGAGAGCGTCACCATGGCGCTCTCCCACTGCCCGAACACCACCAGATACGACATGCAAACGGCGATCAACAGGGCCAGCCCGCGGTCCTTGGCCCAATAGGCAAAGAGCGTGAAGACGAGTACGAGCGCGGCCCAGGAGAAGGGCGGCGTTTGATAGAACTCGTCCGCACCGAGCGGGATCTTAAAACCCTGGCTAAGGAGCCCCTTGGCTAGCACTTGCGGCCATTCCAGGACCCAGGCGATCGAGCGGGTGAATTCCTTGAAGGTGAAAAGGCCGAGGTCGAAGTCGTTGATCAGCCACTTCATAAAGACCGTGATTTGGGTCTTCAGAGGTAAGATCCAAGCGCGCGGATAGTCGACCGCCCAGGCCCAATTGTCGCCACCCCACCACAGACCCATGGCCAGCAGCAGAGCGGCGATCCAAACATAGAGCCAGGGCGTTCGCGCACGCCCGGCGGGTGCGGCCTCCACGGCGGCAACGCTCACCTTTTCCTGCCTTCACGCTGCGTGTGCAAAGCTGCCTCCAGGCCGCGTCAAACAGGCACAATACCGCGGCCTCCGAGCTAACCGACAGACACGACCGGGGCGCACCGGACAGCAGTTCGACGGCGCTTCGGCCGGCGGCACCACGTCTAGCCAATGCCAGGGTACTGTCCGGCAACCCCGATCCGGGTCAATCCGAACTGCGGCCGGGAACCCGGTCGCTTCGCAGTGGCCAAGGCCAAGGCAAGGCGACCGGGCCCGTAGGTCTCCGCAGGGGGCGTTCCTACTTGGTCCAGGCCATCCAGGTCGACTGATTGGCGGCCATCCAATCGGCAACCGCCTGTTCGACGCTCTTACCTTCGAGATCGACTTCAACGATCAGCTGGCTCATCATCGGATTGTCGATGTCGAAGTTACGGATCGCCTGATAGGCGCCAGGCCATTTCTTCTCGCCGCCGGCCCAGCCGACCGCCTTGATCCACCCGCGCGGCTTGCCGCAGTCGTAGGCCATATCCTTGTTAAGGCCGACCGAGGGATCGCTGTAGCACTCGGGGCTGTACTTCGGGAACTCGACCCATTCGCCCTCGAATTTGGCCGTCGCCCAATGTGGCGTGTAGACCCAAGCAAGGATCGGCGCCTTACGCTGATAGGCAGACTCGATTTCGGCGAACAAGGCAGCATCGGTCCCGGCGTGCACGACTTCGTAGTTCAGACCCAGGGCCTCGGCGCGCTCATCGTCAAATCCGGCCCAAGTTACCGGCCCGCCCAAGTAGCGACCCATGGGCGCGGTTTCGGGCGTCGAGAAAGCTTCGGCGCAATCGTTCAGAGCCTTCCAGTCCGGCAATCCCGGGCATTTTTCCTTCATGTAAAGCGGGTACCACCACTCTTCGATGGCATCCATGCCGGTTTCGCCGAGATCGACGGTGTTGCCGGTCGCCAGCGAGGCTTCCATGGCCTCCTTGCCAGTGGTTTCCCACATTTCCATGGCCACATGCAAATCGCCGGACTCGAGCCCGGCAAACTGGGCGATGTAGTCGGCCTGCACGAACTCCACATTGTAGCCCATGTGTTTGAGGACTTCGGCCATCAAGTTCGTCGTGATGAGCTGACCGGTCCAATCATGCAAGGTCATCTTGATCGGATCTTTGGATTCGACATCGGCCAGAGCCGGGGTTACCGCCGTCATCGACAGCGCCATCGTGCCGGCCAAGGCCAGGCAGGAAAGCTTCGCTTTCATTTTCATTCCCTTTACCTCCCACTTCAGGTTCGTCGCTGTGCCGTCGCTTTTCGTCGGACACAGGCCACACGCCATGGCGCGCGGCGTACCGCCACTCGACGGAAAAATTTTGACGGCGAAGGCCCAAGGGAGTCAAGGCTGAAACCACAATAATCCACAAAAAACCACATTGACACACTTGAACCGGGTTTTAGACTGACTGGGTTTTAGATTGATATGGCGGAGGGACGCCCTGCAACCCGACACTCCGTTCGAAAATGCGCGGCGAACGCGGAAAGGGGGCGGAAACGGGGCGGAAACGGGGCGGAAACGGGAAGGAAAGACGTGCATCCATCGGCGCGACAGGTTTCGATCCTCAAGGCTTTGGAGGCGGAAGGGATCTGCACGGTCATCGACCTGGCGACGCAGCTTGAGGTGTCGGACGAAACCATCCGCCGCGACATCAAGACCATGGCAACCAAGGGCCTGGTGCAACGCGTACATGGCGGCGTGCTGCTGCCCGGCATGTTGCGCGAGCCGGCCTTTCAGAAGCGTCTCGGCCATAATGCCGATGCCAAGCGCGCCATTGCCCGACGGGCCGCCGAAAGCCTCCGCGATGGCGACAGTGTCATGCTCGACACCGGCAGCACGACCGCCTATGTGGCGCGCGCCCTGGCCGATCGCAGTGACCTCATGGTGGTGACCAATTGTTCGAAGATCGCCGGCACGCTGGCCTCGAGCAACCGCAACAAA
>JAJFGM010000034.1 GCA_021776145.1 Kiloniellaceae bacterium
CACCTCGGAGACACCCGCGCGTTCGCGGCGCTTATCTATGATCGCAAGGTCCGCGTCAAGCGGCTTGGCGATGGCCCGGGCCCGCACGACGCCGCCGACATCGGGTGAGACGACGGTCAACGGCTCGCTGTTATTGCGCTCCATGATGTCCTTGGTAAAGACCGGCGCGGCAAAGAGGTTGTCCGTCGGGATGTCGAAGAAGCCCTGGATCTGGCCGGCATGCAGGTCCAGCGTCAGCACCCGGTCGGCGCCGGCCGAAGTGATCAGATTGGCGACCAGCTTCGCCGAAATCGGCGTCCGTGGGCTGGATTTGCGGTCCTGGCGGGCGTAACCGTAGTAGGGCAGGACTGCCGTGATGCGCCGCGCCGAGCTGCGCTTCAGGGCATCCATGGCGACGAGCAATTCCATCAGGTTGTCGTTGGCCGGATAACTGGTCGACTGGATGATAAAAACATCCTCGCCGCGCACGTTTTCCTGGATCTCGACGAAGACTTCCATATCAGAGAACCGCCTGACGCTGGCTTTCGTCAGGGGAAGGTTCAAGACAGCCGAAATAGCCTCCGAAAGAGGCCGATTGCTGTTACCGGTGAGGATTTTCATTCCGTCTCCAAGCCCGCATTGGAGGCTCCCACACGCTGGGCGCGCTTTGCTTCTGGTGCCAATGGTTCGGGACATTTTGAGACGGGCTGCCCCGTCCCCCCAAGGCCAGGCGCGCGGACCATAACAACGTGCCCTGTTCCTGTAAACGGCCTTGAATCGGATGCGACGACAGCGCGTTATTGATCCGGGGAATGTTCTAAATACGCGAATGGTGGGCCCCTTCTCTGGCCCCGCTATATCTGGCGCTCTTCGCTCTTGCGACCTTTTCGCTCAAAGCAGCACGCAGCTGGCCAAAAGCCCGATGAAACAGAAGATCAGAAAGATCGCCAGGTGCGGCATGGCTGCGGCTCGCCTGGCTAGCCGGCGATCTCAAGCGGCGCCTTGGAGAGGCACTCCGGCCCCGCCGAGGTGACCAGGGAGGTGCGCCCCAGGGTCATGGCCAAGCCTAGATCACTGTCGAAGATGATCATATGGCAGAAAATAGTCATGCCCGGCGCCATTTCGACCGGATTGCCGTGGTAGAGCATGGGCCAATCCATCCAGTTCGGCGCGAAGGTCGTGCCCAGGGAATAGCCGCAGGCATGCATACGGTGGGCCTGATAGCCGGCGGCGTCCATCACCCGGGCGTGGGCGTCGAAGGCGTCGCCGAAAGTCCTGCCTGGGCGCAGGCAGTCCTCGACCGCTAGAAGAGCGTCCTTGGCGACCGCGTGCATCTCGCGCTGCCGCGCCGGTACCTCGCCGATCGGCAGGGTTCGCATCATGGCGGCGTGGTAGTGACGGTAGGCACCGGCCCATTCCAGGGTCAACTGGTCCTGTGCGTCGAGGTTGCGGCGGCCGCTGTAGTAGCGGCAGAGCAGCGCGCCGGCGCCGGAGCCGATGATGAACTCGTTGCCTGGATAGTCCCCGCCGCCCTTGAAGATGGCGCCCTGCATCGCCGCCAGGATATCGCCCTCGAAGGCGCCGGGGGCGGTGAGCGTCTCGGCTTCGGCCAGGGCGGCATCGGCCAGCTCGCCGGCACGGCGCGCGAAAGCGATCTCGGCCGGGCTTTTGACCACCCGCAGGCGGCTGACCAGAAGCGAGGCGTCGGTCAGTTGGCAGAAGCCCTCCATGGCGGTGTCCAGCGCCTTGCCGTTGCGCGCTGTCAGGCCATAGGCCTCGTATTCGACGCCGAGCGTCTTGTTGGCGCAGCCTCGTGCGGCCAAGTGGGCGCGCAGCTTGGCTGCCGGTTGCGCGTCGGGACCGTCAACCCAGATGTGGATGTCTTCCAGGCAGGAGGTCTCCTGCGCCTGGCGCAGGTCCGGCGCCCGGGTCAGCAGGAACATGCCCCCATCCTGCGCCAGGAAGAGGCACTGAAAAAAGACGTATCCGAAGGTATCGTAGCCGGTCAGATAGAACATCGACTCCTGACGGAACATCAAGAGCCCGTCGAGGCCGTCCTTGGCCATGGCCAGGCAGGCACGTTCGCGGCGTTCGGCCAGTTCTTGCGGCGAAAAATGCAGGGTCATGCGTCGTCTACCATCGTTTCTCAGGTGAGCACATTCAAGCGACAGCTTAACATTTCAAAGGCATGGGGTAAATTTGCGCGGCGTTTTGAGTCTCCGGATCCCTGTCCCCTATATCAAATAGCTAGAGCAGATCCGGGTCAATGGATCGCCGCTTGCGATTCCATGTGTCCTGGATCTGCTCTAGTGGCGTTCCACAGAGATTATGACTGTTTCACCGCGAAGATTTTGCCCGCCGGCAAGGCGCGGGTTGCGCGGTGGTGCCAACCACCACAAGCACCCCGCAACGCCGCAGGCGGTCAAAAGATCGCGGCCTTCGGTGGGGCCACTCGACCCTCTGGGGGCGTTGCGCTGCCCGCTTGGCGAAAATCTTGGGCCCGATGTCCCGCATCGCGCGGCGCAGCGCGCCTACCCAGAGGGTCGATTGGTACCCATGAAACCGTCATAATCTCTGTGGAACACCACTAGCGTGATGGTTCCGAAATTCAATTACTTGAATTTCAGAATCAGGCCCTAGGGTTCGAGAAAAATGGCCGAGAGGCCACGTCCATAGTCCTTTTCGCCGCGCAGGCAGGCGCGACGGTAGCTGAAAAAGCGATCCTCTTCGGCGCAGGTGTCGCAGGGCAAGGTCTGGATTTGCTCGAGTCCAGCCTCGAAGAGGCGCCCCGCTACATAACCCTTGAGGTCGAACTGAAAATGACCGCTGCGCCGTGCCGGATAGAAGAAATTCTCATTGGCCGGGTTCTCCCGCAGGAAGGCCGCGGGGAATTCGGGCCCGACTTCGTAGGAACGCTGCGCGATCGCCGGACCTATGCCCGCCGAAATGCGTCGCCGCTGGGCGCCGAGGGATTCCATCGCCACGACCGTCGCCTCCAGAATGCCGGTCAGAGCGCCGCGCCAGCCGGCGTGGGCCGCGGCGACGACTCCAGCCTTGGGCTCGGCAAAGAGCACCGGCACGCAGTCGGCCGTCAGGATGCCGACAGCCAGGCCACGTCTGTTGGTGACCACGGCATCGGCCTTGGGTGCCTCGCCCGGCGCCCAGGCCTCCTCGACCACCACGGCGGTCGCCGAGTGGACCTGATGCGGAGTCAGCAGGACGCCGTTTTCGAGGTCGAGGCGGGCCAGCGCGCGGTCCCGATTTGCACGAACGTCATCCGCGCCGTCGCCGGATCCGTAACCGCAGTTGAGCGAGGTGTAGAGGCCGCCGCTGACGCCGCCGTTGCGGCTGAAGAAGCCGTGCCGTACGCGAGTCAATTCGTTCAAGGCGCCACTGGTCAGCATGGCGTTTGTCGCGACGTGAGGTGAGTTGTCGGTCGCATTGAATTCCAATCTTCTGTTCTTTACGCAAAGCCCGCCGGTGCGGCGGCGGCCGGGCCGGTAAGGCAGAGCACCTTGAAAAGGTCGCCCATTTGCGCCGCGTCGGTCAATCGCCTCTCCGCCGCCGCGATGTCGGTGGCCTGACCCGGCGGCGCTTTAGCGACCAGGGCGTCGCGTCGCGCCGAAATGCCCAAGGCCTTGAGAAAACGGCCTTGTGGAATCGGCCCATGGACCTCCGCGCCGGAGGCGCGGGTCGCCGCCGTGAGAGCCGAGAAATCGACGTGCGCGGTAAGGTCGGCCTGGCCCGGTCCGATCAGAACGTCCTGCGCCTTGTGTTGACGCAAAGCCTGCAGGGTCGCGCCGCTGCGAGGTGCGATATGCCCGTAGTCGATGATCAGGGCGGCGCCGCCGTGCCGGGCGAGGCGGCGTCCGAGCTCGCCGGCGGCCGCGGCCGCGGCCTGGCAGACTTCGACGATACTGCCAGTTGGCTCACCGCGCAGCATCTCGGGGACCAGCGCCGCGTAAAGCGGCGATGGCGGCGACAGCGTGAAGGCGAACGCACTGTCGGTCGTATCGAGTCCGACCAGGCGTTCGCACCAACCGCTATCGCTGCGCTCGTACTGATGTATCGGCAAAGCGTCGAAGAACTCGTTGGCGATGATCAGGGCCGGACCGTCGGGCACCTGGCCGAGGCTGTCGTACCAGCGCGGGGCGAGAGAGCCCAGCTCAGATTTCCCCGGCTCGGGATTGCCCAGGGCCTTTTTCTGCAGACCGCGCAACAGCGGCGAAACCTCGACCAGATGCGGCCGCAGGGCGCGTCGGAAGGCCGGCACCACGCGGGCGGCACGCAGTGCATCGGCCAGCAAGGTGCCCCGACCCGGCCCCAATTCGATCAGCATGATCTCTGGCGGACTGCCCAGGCGTTGCCAACAGTCGAGGCACCATAGGCCGATCAACTCGCCGAACATCTGGCTGATTTCCGGGGCGGTCGTAAAGTCGCCGCCTTCGGGGCGCGCGGCGCCAAAGGGATCTCGGGTGGTGTAGTAACCGTGACGCGGATGGGTCAGGACTTCGGCCATGAAGTCGGCGACGCTGATCGGACCCTGACCGCGGATGCGCCGCGCCAGGCTCGCAGCCGCCGCGCTCAGGCCTTGGCTCGGCGCGACCACAAGACAAGGCCGATGCCGACCAACAGCATGGGCAGGGACAGGACCTGACCCATGGAAATACCGGGCAGAATAAACCCGAGATGCTGATCCGGCTCGCGGAACAGTTCGACGAACATGCGCGCCAGCCCATAGCCCATCATGAAGATGCCCGACAGCATGCCGGTGCGCAGCAAGGCGCCGCGGCGGACGAACAGGAAAAGCACGACAAACAGCAGCAAGCCTTCAAGCAGGGCCTCGTAGATCTGGCTCGGATGCCGCGCCGCGGGGCCGCCGCCGGGGAAGACCATGGCCCAGGGCACGCTTTCGGGATCGGCGGCGCGGCCATAGAGTTCGCCATTGATAAAATTGGCGATTCGGCCGAGAAATAACCCGATCGGCGCGGCGCAGCCGATGATGTCGGCAAGCATGAAGTACCCGAGACCCCGGCGGCGACAGAACAGCAGCATCGCCAGGAAAACGCCGAGCATGCCGCCATGGAAGCTCATGCCGCCACGCCAGATCATGAGGATCTCGAGCGGGTTCTCAAGGTAGGCAGCGGGTTTGTAAAACAGGATGTATCCGAAACGGCCGCCGAGAATGACGCCGAGCGTCGCCCACAGCAGGAAGTCGTCGAAAGCCTCGAGCGTGACATGTTGCGGCGGCAGGGTGGCCAGCCAGCGGCAATAACGCCAGGCCAGGAGAAGTCCGGTTATATAGGCCAGGGCGTACCAGCGCACGACGAAGGGGCCGATTTCGATGGCAATGGGGTCGATCGCGGGAAAGGTCAAGGCCCAGAACATCATGTGTCGCCCAGGCGGTGGACGTGGATTGCCCGGGGCCGGCTGGCCTTATCGATAGGGGTCATCGCTGGCCAGATAATTCTTGACGTAAAGCTCCACCCCAGCCTCGAGCTCGGTGAAGTCGCGGTCATAGCCCGCGGCGCGCAGGCGATCGATCCTAGCCTCGGTGAAGTACTGGTATTGCGCGCGCAGCGCCTCGGGCGTTGGGATGTATTCGACATTCGGCTCTTTCTCTAAAGCGGCGTGAAGCGCGTTGGCCAGATCGCCGAAGCTGCGCGCCTTGCCGCTGCCAACATTGAACAGGCCGTTGATCCGGCGGTTATCGAGCAGCCACAATATGACCTCGACGCAGTCGTCGACCCAAACGAAGTCACGCAACTGGCCACCGTCGGCATAGTCGGGATGATGTGACCTGAACAATCGGGCCGGGCCACCGCCGGCGATCTGCCCGTAAAGGTGGCTGGCGACGCTGGCTTGGGCGCCCTTGTGGTATTCGTTGGGGCCGTAAACGTTGAAAAACTTGAGACCGGCCCACTGCAATGGCCGCAGTTCCTCTTCGGCAAGACGGCGCGCCACCCAGCGATCGAAGATGTGCTTGCTCCAACCGTAACCGTTGAGCGGCCGCAGGCAGCTAAGATGCTCGATGGCGATGTCATCGTCGAAACCCTGCGCGCCGTCGCCGTAGGTGGCGGCGGAGGAGGCGTAGATCAGCTGCTTGCGGTTGGCGCTGCACCACTTCCAGAGCCACTGCGAGAGTTGAAAGTTGTTCTCCACCAAGCGGTCGGCGTCGGTCTCGGTGGTATCGGAAATGGCGCCCATGTGGATCACCGCGGTGACCGCGCTGCCCGGGCTGTCGAGATAGGCGGGCAGATCTTCCGGTGCGACGATATCGTCGAGTTCGTGTTTCTTCAGGTTGTGCCACTTGCCGGCGCTGCCGAGCCGGTCGCTGATCACCAGCCGCTCGCCACGCTCGGCCAAGGCGGCAACCACGTTCGATCCGATGAAACCGGCGCCGCCGGTGATCAATATCATGCTGACATCCTCGCTTGCTGCGGCAGCGACGCGGCCCCGCCGGAAAAGATCCCGCAAACCCGCTTCCGTTCGACTGCGACCCCAAGGACTCGGGTGGCTCGCGACTTGAATGCCCCTTATAGGAGCCTCGCAGCCTGCCAGGCAAGTGCGGTTGCCGGCGCGGCGGGCAGACGACATAATCGGTTTTTCCAACGGGTTCCGGACCAAGGTGGATCCCAGACAAAGGCGGAACGCGGGATGCAGACGCAAAACAGGTTTCTTGAAGACATGGCGCGGGTGGCAAGTGGCGCTGTGGGCGTGGCCAGCGGCCTGCGTGGCGAGGTCGAGGCGCGGCTGCGTGAGCAGTTCGAACGCATTTTGCAGAGCATGGATCTGGTGCCGCGCGACGAGTTCGATGCCGTCAAGGCGGTCGCCGTCCGGGCCCGCGAGCAACAGGAGCTGCTGGAGTCGCGCGTGACGGCGCTAGAAGCCGAGCTTGCGGCGCTGAAACCGAAGAAACCCGCCGCCGCGAAACGTCCGGCGAGGAAATCGCGCGCCGCCAAGGGCACCGGCTGACCCTCCGGGGTTGCCGGTGATCTCTGTGCCGGCGCCCCGGGGGCGCCGAGCACCGTTCAGGCGCGCGGCTGTCTGTACGCCAGCCAAATTCCCAAAACGACAAAAGCAAGGCCGCAGAGGAAGATCAGCGATACCGACTCCTCCAGGAGCAGTGCGCCCAAAAGTGTCGCGGTGATCGGGCTGAGTGCCAGGAAGACGGCGACGCGGCTTGCTTCGGTGTGACGCAAGGCCCAAAGCCAACAGTAGTAGCCAAGACCGCTGCTGACGCCGATAAAGACGACGGCGGCCCAACCGCTGGCGGTAAAGGCCGGCGCGGCGGTGAAGAATCCTTCCCAGGCTGCCAGCACGGCTAGGAATGCAACCGAGGCCAGCATGGCGACGGCGCTGACCTGCAGGACCGGATAGCGGCGCAGGTAGGGCCGGTAGAGTACACTGCAGATGGCGCCGGTCAGGGCGCTGGCGAAAACCGCAGCTTCACCGATCCATCCTTGATAGGACCCGCTTGGGCCGGTCCCACTTTGATCGGTCTCATGTTGACCGAATGGGCCTGGCGGCGTGAGTTGGTCGCCAAGCGCCAGCGCAACACCGAGCAGGGTGGCCAAAATGCCGAAGACCTTCGCCGCGCTCATCGATTCCAGCCGCAGGCTGGCAGCGAGCAGCAGCGTCAGCAGCGGAAAGGTGGCGAAGATAATGGCGCCCAAGGCCGAAGAGATATGCAGCAGGCCAAAGTTCAACAACGCCACAAGAATGCCGAACTGGGCGACCCCAAGCAGGGCGATGGGCAGGACGTCGCGACTTTGGAAGCGCAGCGGCCCGGCCAGCAGGGCCGGCGGCAGGAGGCAGAGAAAGCCTATCGCATAGCGCAGCAAGGCCAGCGAGGCGGGGTCGGTCTGGTCGATGACGAAGCAGGTCGCGACGATGGTCGCGCCGACGAAAATACCGGTTGCGGCGGCGGCGCAGACTGGCAGGGCCTTGTTCATCGCGGCGCCTATCGCAGATCGAGCTCCCAGTTCTGCCCGATCAGGTCGTGACCGAAGCTGTGGTGCGGTTCTTCGTGAACCATGTTGAAATCGAACGACCGGTAGAGCTTCACCGCCGCGGTCAGGTTGGCGTTGGTCCATAGAGTGATCTTGCGATACCCGACGTGACGGGCGAAGACGATACATTCCTCGACCAGGCGGCGTCCGATGCCAAGGCCGCGCGCCGCCGGCTCGACGATCAAGAGGCGCAGCTTGGCGGTCTCGGCAGACTGCTTGACCAGACACACCGAGCCGAGAAAGTTACCGCTGCGCTCGGCAATCCAGCAGCGTTCCTTGCCGGCATCGAACTCGCGAATGAACTGGGCGGCGATGTCAGCGACCAAGGCCTCGAATTGTGCGTCCCAGCCGTACTCGCGCGCATAGAGCAGGCCATGGCGATGCACGATCCAACCGAGGTCGCCCGGTCTGTGGGTGCGCACCTCATAGGGTGCCGCGGTGCCGAGCAGGTCTTCGATGTCTTGCATGGCCGCCAGCAGCCGCAACTGTTCGGCCTCCGATAGAGGATCGAGCAGGTCGGCGATTTCCCGCCGGGAGCGACCGTCCAACATGACAAAGGCTTCTCGGCCGGCGTCGGTCAGCCGCAGCAGGCTTTGCCTGGCATCGTCCTTCGAGCGTTCCTTACATAGAACCCCTGCGCGTTCGAGGCCGCCAAGCAGGCGGCTCATGTAGCCGGCGTCGAGACCCAGCGTGCGCCCAAGGGCGCTTGCCGTCGTGCCGGGATGCTGCGCGAGTTCGTAGATGACCCGCGACTCGGTCAGCGGAAAGGGACTATTCAACAAACCCTCGAGCAAGACGCCGATTTTTCTGGTGTAGAAGCGGTTGAAGCGGCGAACCGCTTGGGTCCGTGCCGATACATCGTCCATGAAAGCCGTCCTGCGCAGAAGTAGGTAGTTGCTATTATCAAGAAATTGATTGCTTTAGGCAAATACAATGGCCTGCGACGACGGCGGACCGTCCCTCAAGCAAGCTATCCACAGTTTCCAACACCGCGGGCCGGGATTTCACCATTTACCCAGTTGCACGGTGGAATCTAAACTGGCACGCTACATTTAGTAGTGATCTAGTGAAGTGTGTCCAGATTTCGGGGGTGGTCCATACCCACTCGAGAAAATCCAGGACGAGAGTCGCACTGCGACGGGGTAAAAACCTCCCGCCGCGCCGCAGAACAGGAGCGAAATGGCACACTTTGCGGGCGAGAGCGTTTTACAGGCTAATCCCCTGGATCTGCTCGAAGAACTGGTAAGCGCCCATGACTGGGCATTCGACCGCCACAGCGACAGTGAATTGCTGGCCGAGGTTTCAGGCCGTTGGTGCGGTTATCATCTCTATTGCGTCTGGCAGGAACACGCCCATTGCATGTTCTTTTCCTGCCACTTCGACGCACGGGTGCCGGAGGACAAGCGCCACCTCGTCTATGAGCTCTTGGCGCAGGTCAACGAGAAACTCTGGATTGGCCATTTCGACCTGGTGGCCGAGGACGGCGCACCCTTGTTCCGCCATACCCTGCCGCTGCGCGGCGTTGCCGGGACCTCGGTCGAACAGCTTGAAGATCTGGTCGATGCGGCCATTTCCGAGTGTGAACGTTTTTATCCCGCCCTGCAGTTCGTCGTTTGGGGCGGTCAAGCAGTCGATCAGGCGCTGGCAGCGGCCGGAATGGAAACCGTCGGCTGCGCTTGACGTCGCGGCGCGATTCGGGCCACAACCGGCGCAGACTTGAATTGAAATAGAGATCAGCAGATGAACGTGCCGGGCCCCTTGTTGCTGGTTGGCTGCGGGAAGATGGGCGGCGCACTCTTGGGCGGCTGGCTCGAGGCCGGACTCGAGGCCGCCAGGGTGACCGCCGTCGAACCCAGCCCGGAGGCGCGGGCGCAGTTGGGCAAGATCGGCGTGAACTGCATTGCCGCGGCGGCGGAACTGGCCGCCGACTATCGCCCGGGATTGGTGCTCTTCGCCATCAAGCCGCAGATGATGGATGCCGCACTGCCGGACTACGCGCGTTTCGCGCGGCCTGGTACGGTCTTTCTCTCCATCGCCGCCGGCAAGACCCTGGATTATTTCGCCGCCGGCCTCGGGGCGGCTGCGGCGGTGGTGCGGTCGATGCCGAATACGCCAGCCGCCGTCGGCCGCGGCATGAGCGTTCTGGTCGCCAACAGCCACGCCGATCCCGCGCAGCGGCGGATTTGTGGTGACCTTATGGCGGCCGTCGGCGAGACCGCCTGGGTCGAAGAGGAAACCCTGCTCGATGCGGTGACCGCCGTTTCCGGTGGCGGCCCGGCCTACGTCTTCCTGCTCATCGAATGTCTGGCCGAAGCCGGGGTCGCCGCCGGCCTGCCGGCCGATTTGGCGATGCGACTGGCGCGGGTGACGGTCGCGGGATCGGGCGAATTGGTGCACCAGTCCGACGAGCCGGCCAGCCAGTTGCGCAAGAACGTGACCTCGCCGGCAGGTACCACGCTCGAGGCACTGAACATCCTCATGGCCGATAACGGTTTGCAGCCGCTGATGACCCGGGCGATCGCTGAGGCGACGCGCCGCAGCCGCGAACTGGCATCCTAGCGGGTGTCCGGAGCGACGCCAGACGCGGCCTTGAAGCCGGCGGCACAAAAGGTGCAGGCGGCGCTTGCCGATCGCGGCTTCGACTTCATGGTTCGCGAGTTCCCGGACAGCACCCGCACATCGGCCGAAGCCGCCGCGGCCATCGGCTGTGAAATCGGCCAAATCGCCAAATCCCTGATCTTTCGCGCCAAGCAGAGCGATTCGCCCGTGCTGGTCATCGCCAGCGGCGCCAACCGGGTCGATGAGAAGGCCGTGGCCCGGCTGCTAGGCGAGACCATCGGCCGGGCCGATGCCGACTTCGTGCGTCACAAGACCGGGTTTGCCATTGGCGGCGTGCCGCCGGTCGGCCACAGCGAGGCGTTGACGACCTACATCGATCGCGATCTCTTGCAATTCGACCGTATCTGGGCGGCGGCTGGAACGCCGAACAGCGTCTTTGCCTTGGTACCGGGCGACCTGGCGCTGCTCACCGGTGGTAAGGTCGCGGACCTGAAAAAAACGTAGCGAATAGGGCCCGAGGTTTTCGGGCCAGGTCCATTCATGCCCAAGATCTTTCAGGTTCGGTCGCTTTCAGTCTTTGGCGATCCGGGCTTGGCGCCCTAAATTATACCGTGGAGCCTGATTTTTCCGCCGCGACGGGCAAGGGCGGCACGGTAGCTATCATGGGAGTGGTGCCATGGCAAAAAAGGCAAGCGGTCGCCGGGCGGCCGATCCGGCAGGCAAGATCATCGAAACAGCCATGCGTCTGGCTGTGGATAAGGGGTGGCGCGACCTTGGATTGGTCGATATCGCGGAAGCGGCGGGTCTGCCGCTGTCCGAGGTCTACCCGATTTTCGACTCCAAACAGGCGATTCTCAATGGACTCGGGCGGCGCATCGACATCGCGGTTCTGCAGGGCGCGGAAGCCGACGCGCGGGAAGGTTCCGCCCGCGATCGTATGTTTGATGTGCTGATGCGGCGCTTCGACGCCCTGCAACCCTATCGTGCCGCCTTCGCCGAGGTCGCCGCGGCGCAATTGCGCGACCCCCTGGCCGGGCTCTGCAGCCTTTGCCAGCTGCGCCGTTCGATGCGCTGCATGCTCGAAGCCGCCGATCTGTCCGTCACCGGCTTGCAGGGCGAGTTGCGCCTCAAGAGCGTGACCGCGGTTTACCTGGCGACCCTTAGGGTCTGGCTGAAGGACGAAGACCAGGACATGGCGCGGACCATGGCGGCTCTCGACCGTCATCTCGGCCGGCTTGAAGGCTTGGTCCGGCGTTTGCGGCCGCGACGCGGAGACCGCCAGGCGGCCTGACGACCAACACTCACGGGTAGTCTTGGGGCCCCGATGCCGGACTCGTCATGATTGGCAGCCCACAGCCGCTTCCATCTTATTGGAATCGCGCGCGGCGGCGGAATCCGGCGGATTTTCGGGCTGGTTCGAGGTTTTAAAAAAAATGGTGCAGTGCACAAAAAAAGTCCTTGACCCTTAAGTTAATCATATCATATAGAAGAGCACAGGATTTTTGTGCACTGCAACATAAGTCGGCACTCCCCGAAACAGGACGTGATGCCGAACATAGAAGGACTAAAGCGATGAACAAGACCGGCAACCCCTTTTTCGATGCGGATTTCGGCAATTTCGATTATGCCGCACTCATGAACCCCAAAACTTTCCTTTCGCAGATGGAAAGCCTCGACCTTGCCAAGCTTAGCGAAGGCTTCAAGGTTCCCGGTGTCGACAACGAAGCCCTGGCGCAGAGCCAGCGCAAGAACATCGACGCTCTCGTCGCGGCCAATCGGCTCGCCTTCGAAGGCGCGCAGGCCGTTATGCAGCGCCAGTCGGAGATCGTCCGTCAGGTCATGGGCGTGGCCACCAAGGCCGTCACCGAGTTGAACTCGTCGGACAGCATCGAGGCCCGCATGACCAAGCAGACCGAGCTGGTCAAGGACGCCTTCGAGCAGGGCCTGGCCAATGCCAAGGAACTTGCCGAGATGAGCGCCAAATCGAATGGCGCGGCCATGGAGCTGCTCAACAGCCGTTGGTCCGAGAGCCTTGAAGAGCTCAAGGGTCAGATCAAGACGACCACGAAGAAAACCAAGTAAGCTTATCGACCCTGACGTGCCAGGATCACGGGGCCGCCCTTTGGGCGGCCCCGTTGCTTATTGTGTGGTCTTGTCGCCGCAAGTCACCCAATGCTAACTTCGCCCCGGCTATCGGCAGGCGGATCTATGCGATGAAGACAAGCGATGAGTCGATCTCATTCGACGACTTTCTCAAGGTCGATGTGCGCGTTGGCACCGTCGTCGATGCCCAGCCTTTTCCGGAAGCGCGCAACCCCGCCTACAAGCTGTGGGTCGATTTCGGTGCCGATCTCGGCATCATGAAGACTTCGGTGCAGATCACCAAGCACTATGCCCTCAAGGGTCTGACCGGCCGCCAGGTCGCCGCCGTCGTGAACTTTCCGCCGAAGCAGATCGGCAAGTTCATGTCCGAAATTCTGGTTCTCGGTTTTCCCGACGGCGCCGGCGGCGTGGTCATGATCCAGCCGACGCAGCAGGTGCCCAACGGCGGCCGGCTCTTTTGACCGCCGCCGTTTGCCATCGTGGGGATGGCGCGACCAGCCAGCGTTAGTGTTTCAGCACCTCGCCGGGAACCAGCGGCATAGTGCCGCCTTCAAAATCCGGGGTCTGCCAGTAAAACCGCAGGGTCGAGGTGTTCTTGCGCTCGAAATAGCGCATGCGGATTGGGTACCAACCGGGCTGCTGCACTAGAATCATGCCGATGTCGGAAAAACGATCCCCGTGTACGTCCGGATCTTCGACCACCATCTGGCCGTCGATTTCCAGGCGTATGCCGTCATTGGATTCAAAGGCAAAGGCGTAGTCGCCTGCCTTTTCGAAAAAGATGTAGCCGTCCATGCGCGCACCGATGCCGTTCTTGATGCCGCTTGTCAGAACCGCGCCCTCGCCGACGTCGTAGTTGATTTCGGTGATGGGGTCGCCGGGCTTGCCCTCCTTGTAGGACTCCCACTCGACCAACTCGTCGATATGGCGAAAAAAGTGCGAGAAGTAGATCACCGCCAGACCCGGTTTCATTTGGCTTACGGCGGCATCATCCAGCGGTTTGCCGTCAATAATCTGCGCCTGCGCCGCGCCAAGCCATAGGCTGATACTTGCCGCACCCGCCAGCGAAGCGAGTGCGCGGGCAAGTCCCTTCGACAATTTGCTCATTTTCAATCCTCTGTCCCTGTAGTTCGGGTTTCTTTTTTGTCCCCCAACGGTGCAGCGCCCCTCCACGTTGGGAAGGGCGGGTCCGGTCGCAAAAACGACCAATGTCCGAGCGGATAGGCGCAATGGTACGGATTTAAGCTAGAAGGCGCCAGTTCTATGACTCCAAATCCCAGGCGGCCGAAATTCTTCGCCGAAAGACCTCTAGGCTATTGGAGTTAATGAAGTTTTCGTCTGGCCCGGTGTGCCATCCAGCGCCATGTCTTGCGCTGAATGCCGGACTCTCGATGTCTCCGGGATGGTGGCCTATCCGGCCCTGTCGCCGGTTTCTTTCGGCGAGCCGTCCTCGACCCGGCGGTAACGCCGGGCTTCGAGCAGGGTGGCGCAAGCGATGGATTTGCGGCGCGATTCGTCGTTCAGACCGATGAGTTCGGCGTGGCGCACGCCCCAGGGGTCGTCGTAGACCCGCGAAACACGCCACACGCTTGGTTTGGAAAACCCACTCTCGATCTGCGCATAGGTCTGCCCCGGCATGATTTCTCTGCGAGTTGCCAACTGTCGATCCTTTTCGAGGATAGGAGCGGCGGATATATCGTCAGGCCGTCGAACGGTCAAATGATCTTTGTAGGTAGGCCGGAGATTGATCCGAACGAGCGATGAATTCTTAGAACGGCAAGGTTATACGGGCCCGCAATCCGCCGCCGGGGGCATCTTCGAGGGTCAGATCGCCGCCGTGGTTGCGCACCACGTCGCGGGCAATGGTGAGGCCCAGACCGGTGCCGCCGGTGTCGGGATTGCGCGACTGGTCAAGGCGGTAGAAAGGCTTGAAGACTTCGCCGCGGCGTGCCTCGGGGATGCCGGGCCCGTCGTCGTCGATGGTGATTTCGGTCAGCGCCTTGCGGCGGCCGACGCGGATGGAAATGTGCTGGCCATAGCGCAGTGCGTTGGCGATCAGATTGGTCAGGCACCGCCGCATGGCCTCGCGCTGAAGCGGCAGCTTCAGGGTTTCCTCGATGTGCAGGTCGATGACGGCGCCGTCACGTGTCATCTGCGCCACAACCTCGTTGAGCAGCGCGGTGACGTCGGTCGGCTCCGGTTTTTCGGCGCCTTCGCCGCGGGCGAAGGCCAGGTAGCCTTCCACCATGACCTCCATTTCCGAAACATCCGATTGCAAGCTGGTGGTCTCCGGCGAATCCTGCAGCATGGCGAGTTGCAGTTTCATGCGCGTCAGTGGTGTGCGCAGGTCATGACTGACGCCGGCGAGCATTTCCGTGCGTTGGTCGATCTGCCGTTGGATACGGTCGCGCATGCGAAGGAAGGCAGCGGCGGCCTGGCGGACTTCGGTCGCGCCCTCGGGTTTGAAATCGGCGACTTCGCGGCCCTTGCCAAAAGAGTCGGCGGCGAAGGCCAGGCGTTTGATCGGCTTGACCTGGTTGCGCATGAAGATCACCGCAACGCCGAAAAGCACGATCGAGGTGCCAACCATCCACATCAGGAAAATGTAGGTGGTCGAGGTGAAAAGACGCTCTTCGGAAACACGCGCTCGGAGAATGCCGTTGTGCCGTTGCACGTAGATATCGACTCGCCGTCTGAAGCTTTTGGTATCGATATGAAAGGGGTAGTTGAACCGCTCCCGCAGCGCCTTGGCCAGTTTGTTGACGAGCAACCCGCGCCCGATTTTGCCGGCGCCTTCCGGCAGTTCGGCACCCTCTTCGAAACGCAATTCAAGCCACATCGCCCGCTCGGCCAGTCGGAAGGCCTGAGCGCGCTCCAAGGCGCTGGGGTTACGGTCCATCATCAAGATGACGGCGGCGATGTCGCCAGCGACACCCTGCGCCAGGCGCTTGGTGATGGTGTCGTAATGGCGGTCATAAAAGATCCAGGTCGAGACCACTTGCAGCAGAACCAGGGGCGAAACGATGATCAGCAGCGAGCGCCCGAGCAGCGTGCGCGGCAGGAAACGCTTGATCAGCGGATCGTCGACGTGAAAGTCCGTCATCGCCAGATCTGGCCTGTTCGCGGCTGGAGGCAGTTCGGAAAACGCTCGGTGCCGCCGTTGGGTGGCGCCAGCCGCCTACGCTGCCACAAATGCACGACTTCATGCCAGTGATGGTTCAGAAACAGGGCTCGAATGACCAGCCTTGTTTCGCAATCAGCCCACCGGTGCAACCGGCCAGGAAATCAATTCGGCATGAGAACGTAGCCCGTGCCGCGCACGGTTTGCAGATAGCGGGGATACTTTGGGTCGTCCTCGATCTTGCGGCGCAGTCGATTGACCTGCACGTCGATGGTGCGGGCGTTGGCCGCCATCTGACCCTGGGCGGCCAGCCGCTCGCGGATGATCGGTACGCCGGGATGGTTTGCCAGGGCGCGCAACAGCGCGGTCTCTGCCGATGTCAGCCGAATGAAATCCTCGCCGCGAGTCAGCTTGTCGCGTGACATACAGAAAGTGAACGCGCCGAACCGCACCTCTTGCGGTTCCGCTTCGACAGTGGTTTGCACCCGGCGCAGAATCGACTCGATGCGTAACACCAGTTCGCGCGGTTCGAAGGGCTTGGACAGATAATCGTCGGCGCCACTTTCCAGTCCGACAATGCGGTCGCCGGCATCGCCCATGGCGGTCAGAAGCAGGATCGGCACCTCGCTTTGATTGCGCAGCGCACGAGTGAGTTCCAGCCCGCTCTCGCCCGGCATCATGATGTCGAGCACCAGCAGGTCGAAGGAAAACGAGGCGAGCTTGTCGCGCGCGTCGCCGGCATCGCTCGCGGTGGTGACGCGAAAACCTTGCTCCATCAGGTATTTGTGCAAGAGCTCACGCAACCGCGTGTCGTCGTCGACAACCAGAATGTGGGCGACGTCGTCGATCATGCCGGCAAGTATAATGTGCTCTCCGGCGGGGCGCCAGCGATGCGGCGGCGGCCTTAGCGTCGGTCCTGAAGCGTGGTATCAGCACCGCGCTCGACGAAGCGGGTACGGTCTTTCGGATCCATCAGATTGAGCAGGACCTGGCGAAACCCCTGCACCGCGTCGGCACCCGCCGCGGCGTAGGCGCGGGCCACGCGGGCGCGCTGGTTCTCGCTGAGTTCGCGCTCCAAGGTCCACCCCTTTTCGGTCAGATCCAATAGTCGTTGGCGCCGATCGTTGAGGCCGGGGCGCTGGCGGATGAAGTCTTCCTGCACCAGATTGCCGAGCACACGCGACAGGCTTTGTTTGGTAATGCCGAGAATGGCCAGGAGTTCGGACACGGTGATCGCGGGGTGGCGCCCGACGAAGTAGATCACCCGGTGGTGGGCGCGGCCAAAGCCGTAACGCGCCAGGATCTTGTCGGGTTCCCCGGTGAAGTCACGATAGGCAAAGAACAGAAGCTCCATCGCCTGGCGCAACTCCTCCTCACGGAGGAAAAGAGGGTTGGCACCACTTTTTATGTCAGCCATATTGACATTTATGCCTCAAGTTTGTTACATCCCGCAAGACAGTTGACTAAGAACGCAATAATTGAAACAAAATTGCCCGCTGGGGATAAACGAAATTTCAAGCCCAAGGGCGCGGGCCGAAGGCGCAAGGAACGGATCGAGCCATGTCTATTATTCCCTTTGACGATCGCGAGGGCACCATCTGGTACAACGGCGAATTGGTCCCCTGGCGCGGCGCCAAGGTGCATGTCCTCAATCACGGCCTGCACTATGCCAGCGCCGTCTTCGAGGGCGAGCGCTCCTACGGGGGTAAGATTTTCAAGATGGCCGAGCATCACGACCGCTTGTTGAAGTCGGCTGGTATTCTGGGATTCGAAATTCCCTACAGCCGCGATATGATCGACGCCGCCGCCATGTCAGTGCTCAAGGCCAACAACATTATCGACGGCTATGTACGTCCGGTGGCCTGGCGCGGCAGTGAGATGATGGCGATTTCCGCCCAGCACACCAAGATCCATCTGGCCATCGCGGCCTGGGAGTGGCCGGCCTACTTCACGCCCGAGGCGCGCATGCAGGGTATCCGCATGAAGATTGCCGAATGGCGGCGGCCGGCGCCGGGGTGCGCGCCGACCGACTCCAAGGCCGCCGGACTCTACATGATCTGCACCCTGTCCAAGCACAAGGCCGAGTCCGAGGGCTTCAACGATGCCCTCATGCTCGATTATCGCGGCCAGATCGCAGAGGCCACCGGAGCCAATATTTTCCTCGTCCAGGACGGCAAGATCCACACGCCGACGCCGGACTGCTTCCTTGATGGCATCACCCGACGCTGTGTCATCGAATTGGCTCACAAGCGCGGCTACGAGGTGATCGAGCGCGCCATCATGCCGGAGGAGCTGGCCCACACGCAGGAGGTCTTCCTGACCGGCACCGCGGTCGAAGTGACGCCGGTCGCGGCGATCGACGACTACAGCTTCACGCCGGGCGAGATTACGCGCACACTGATGATGGATTTCGATACTCTGGTGCGGCAACCTGCGGCGGAGGCCAGCGCCGCCTGACCCTGACGCCACATAGCTCTTGAGGGCGGCGCCACGGTTTCGGGGCGCCGCTTTTCATTTTTGGACAGGAGGGAAGCTTGAGTCGCGCATTCGTCAAGGAACCCGATGGCGATGCGGCCGGCGATTGCCAGCCGGAACTGCCGCAGAGTCCGCACCCCAACCACGTCACCGCTAAAGGCCTTGCGGCCCTGCAGGACCGATTCGCGGCCCTGGCGGATGAGAAGCGGGCACTTGCCGCCAAGCAGGGAGATCTTGCCGCGCGCAGCCATCTGGCGTTGGTCGATCGCGAGCTCCGCTACGTAGAGGAACGACTGCGGCGCGCCATTCCCGTCGATCCGCGCAAGCTGACGACGCACAAGGTCGGCTTTTCGGCGATCGTCACTGTCGAGGACGATGTCGGCAAGCGGCGCGACTATCAGATCGTCGGCGAGGACGAAGCCGATCCCGAGGATGGCAAGGTGTCGTGGGTCTCGCCTCTGGCGCGCGCACTGGAAGACGCCGAAGTCGGAGATTCGGTGACCTGGCGCCGTCCGGTCGGTGACCTTGAGTTGGAAGTCGTCGCCATTCGTTACCCCACGGCGGAAAAGGATGCTTGACCAGGTACGCACCCTGACACATCCGCAAGTGCACATCGAGCCGCTAGCTCGGATGTCTCACCGTCACGCGGTTTTCGCGTGCTTGAGAAGCCGACAGGGTAGGAAAAGTGCGCGGCGCGATGTGGGACATCGGGCAAGCGCTTTGACGCACCCT
>JAJFGM010000331.1 GCA_021776145.1 Kiloniellaceae bacterium
CTTTAAAAAATGAGAGCTGTCGGTCGTCTCACCGTCTATTTGTTTGACAACCTCGACGTGATGATCAGAGTGGTAGTGTTTAAGAATTTTACCAGTAGAAGTTTCTCCGACTTTCCAGATTATGGTTTCAAGGTTGTTTAAGAATAGCAACGTTGTCTCAGCTAGATCGTCAAGCCCATCTACTATTTCACTGTACGCTTCTTCGGGATGCTTTTGCCGATTGTTAAATGGAAACTCGAACACTGTGTCGTCGCCAATTTCAGGATCGTGCTCGATTAGTTCGGGAACAATGAGTTGTGATATTTTGAAAGATATGTCCCCGGACCGCACAATCGGGGAAATCGTGTAAACGAAAACAGATTTGAAGCCGACGCCAAACTTTCCAATTGTGTCGGGTGATTGGGATTTCGTGCTGTTATGGATTCCGGTAATTGATCGAACATCATTCTCGTCAAATTTTCGAGTTCCATTGTGCCGGAAAATGCAGAGAGGCTTTTTCAATGTAATGGTTGCGTCGGTGGCACCAGCATCTTCCGCATTCTGAAGAAGCTCATAGACAAAATGCGCTTTGTCCGGATAGAAGTCTTCAAAAATATCGAGATTTATGTCGCCTTGGTTCTTATCAAGGGCGTCGATCAGTTCTTTTCGCTGCTGTGACAGCTGTTCAAAAAATTCAATCATGGGAAGTAGTTTTTATTGAAATTGAGCCAAAGACGACCGGCGTTGCCACGATGTCGGCCGCATTTGCGGCTTTTTGAAGTTCTGCGACTTTGCGGTCGAAATCAGCGTTGGCGCGCGCTAGTTCACTCTCCCTCATCCGCCGTATCTTTTCGTTAGTGGCGCGAGCAACCTGTTCCTCGATTGTCAGGCATCGAGCGCGATGACTGACTGTTAGACTTTGAACGCGGTGCTCGACGAGCAGACGGTTCTCGTCGACATGATTGGCTTTTTCTTCAGCCCATTTCCGATGGTGCTGAGCGTCTAGCGCATCGAACGCCTTGCGGTTGGGAATCTGAGCGTCATCATCAGTGGCCTCTTTCAGGAGAGCAAACAGAGAAGCTTCGACTTTTGGGGTGTCGCAGACAGCCACGAGGTTCTGATTGGGTTTGATGCCGCGCTTGGACCAACGATAGATTGCAAACGGATGTTGTCCCTCAGCGAGTGCGTCGTGCCGGACTGTCATGGCGGAGTACTTCGGCTCGTTGATTTCGAGGTGCCGCGCCGCCTGACGTACCAAGGGGTGCACGACAGAAAGATGGAGTGCTTTCGGGTTTTCCGAGGCGGTTTCCTGATCGAACGTCACTGACAGCGTTGGCTGTCCACCTTTGAGCCACTTTTCCCATTCGCGCGCTATGGGCTCGATTGATCTCGGGAGTCGCTTGTAGTCGTCCAGTAAATGGTTTCTGGCCTGCTGGCTGAGGCGCAGCGACTTCAAGGGACGGTCGCCGAGAATATGCTCCGTTTCCGTTCCAAGCGTATCCGCGAGATACGTAGCCACAGCGCGTTGGATCGCCGATGGGGAAAGCCAGAAGCTTTCAGCATCCGCAATCTCATCTTCCCAAGACTGGTTCGGGATGTTCAGGCCGAATAGCTCCGCCTGTTTCTCTTCCAGCTCCTGTTCTTCGTTAATACGGCGGATTTCGTTGTCCGCCAGTTGCTGAAGTTGTAGCGCGCGCTCTTCAGGCGTGAGATTGAAGCTCTCAGCGATATCCTGAATTTCCTTCGTGATCGTGCCGAGGATTTCTTCGTTCCCGCCGACAGCGTGTTCGAACACCCCGATCCGGAGAAGGCAGCGCTCGTAAATGTCTGCATCAACGGTGCCGGGCGTCACGAAATTTATGATCGCTACAGCATCGCTTTCCTGGCCGTAGCGGTCGATCCGACCGATGCGCTGCTCGATCTTCATCGGGTTCCACGGCAGGTCGTAGTTGATCAGAAAATCACAGAACTGAAAGTCGAGACCCTCGCAGCCAACTTCCGATGAGAGTAGGACATCCAGCGCGTCGGGATCGTCCTTGGGCAACGCAAATCGCCTGCGGATTTCAGCCCGGTCATCGTCCTTGATATCCCCGTGGACAAGGCCGTATCTAATCCCGTCATCTTCGACATGTCGCGCCAGATACACGAGTGTATGCCTGAACGTGCTAAACACCATCGCCTTGTTGTTCGGAAGCGTGTTCTTGTCGCGCAGTACATTAACGAATGCCTCGACCTTGGGGTCATAGGGCTCAAGGTTGCAGGCGTGTTGCAAAATGCCTTCGATCTCGCTTCGTACGCTTTCGACAAAGCTCAGGTCGATTTCGTCGCCGGAGTCGCTCGCTTCCATCATTTCGAGCTGACTGAGTTTCCCGTTCAGCATGTCTTCGAGGAGTGGCGCGAGGCCATACAGACAGCTTGCCGTTTGCCGCCGTATGGTCGTCATCATAAACTTCACGTTCTGTTGGCCGTGACAGCGCGCCAGTATGCGCGCCACGACTTCGAGCAGGCCGTCATGAAGCCGCTCTTGGTCCGGCGTGAAGTCGATTGTCAGGGTTTCTGGTTTGCGCGTGGTGAACTCACCGATGTCGCGTCGGCGCGTTCTGTTGATCAGGGAGCTGAAGGTGTAGAGACCTTCGAGCGCATGAATGATCTCCACGCGATCCTTATCGCCCAGCCCATCTTCCTGAAGACGGTCAAATACGGTCTGGAAAGCTGGTGCTTCTCTAAGGAACAGACGCCCCCATTCCGTTTGCGCGACTTCATTGAGGCAGGCATGAGCCTCGACTTTCCAGTCTGGGTCGGCCTTTCGGCAATGATGTATCGCCGCGTTGATGAATCGGTTGGGCTCCGACATTTGTTCGAAGCTGTTTCGGTCAATCACTAGGTCCGGACGAAGCACGTTGAGCAGCGTGAATAGGTCGTGACTGCCTAATTGGACAGGCGTCGCCGTCAGAAGGACGACGGCCTGCGCGTTGTCACAGAAGTAACGGATGCCTTGGTGGAGGTACGTCTCCGGATTTCGGATGTGATGCGCCTCGTCGACGATCACTAGATCGAATTTGGGTGGAGGATCGAGGTCTATCAGTCCTTGCCTCTTTTTTTTGCCTCGGCCGCTGTTGCCGTGAATGAGGTCGGAGTCAAATAGGGAGAAGGGCAATATGGCCTTGGCGTATTGTTCGGGCCATTCACCTTCAAGGTGCGTCTCTTGAAGACAATGTCTGAGTATAGGGCCGTCCAGAGCTGTGAAGCTCTCGTCGAAACGCTTCATTTCCGCATGCCATTTGCGTTCCGCGACGAGCGCCTTAGGGCAAATCACCAGAACGGACTCAATATCCATCCGCGCGCGTAGCTCTTTCAGGATCAGGCCAGCCTCGATGGTCTTGCCGACGCCAACTTCATCTGCGATCAGAAGCCTCGGGCGATCCGCGCGGATGAGTTTGAGCACCGGCCGATATTGATACGGCACGAAGTCGACGCGCCCCAACCGAAGCGAAAACAGGATGGCTGTCGAGGGGGACAGGAGTTGCAGGCTTGTCAGGTGGGAATGTAGCTTGCGAACGTCGAGGGCTTCGCCGTCGGTGGCGGAGCCAGGTGCTGACTGCAACTGGCTTTCGTAGTAGGTCTGTTTCCCGGCGTTCTGGAATACTGTGTAGCGGTGTTCCGGGTCGCCCGCGATCACCTCGATAACTGGAAAAACCGTAACCGGATCGGAGCGAAGCGCCACCAGTTCACCAACGCTGAACAATGCGCCTCCCGTGTTTTCGGCTGGTGGAGGCTCCTCATCACTGCTTGCTGGCTCAGGCGGCTGCGGCGCAGTTCCAGAGCCGTCTTCAACGGCAGCCTGTGGAGCCATCACCGCCAAGGCCTCTGATTTGGCCAATTCGACGGTCTTCCTAGAGCCATCTTCCGCATCCAGAAGGTGCAGCAAGCGGCCAAGCGTGTCCGCATCGCGAAATTGCTCGCTCGGTGGTGTCTCCTCAATTGACGCATGCGCCCATTTGTTTCTTACACTTTGAAGCTCTTTGACCCAGTTCCGGCCTTCTCGCGGCAGTTGCAGATCAGCGGACAGTTCGAACCAGTTTTGGTCCAACACCCTTAGGAGCGCGGCCAGATCGAGTTGCTCCAGCCGCTTGAAGTCGCGCTCTTGAACCATCCGCTGTTGTTGAAAGCTGAGCCGGTCCACGACGTGCTTTTCCCACCACTTGTCCGACAACTTGGGAAGGTGGATTGAGAGGAACCGAATTAGCTCCACCGATGCAATTTGGATCAGAGCATTCACTTTTTGTCCTCAACCGTGCGGTTGCCTTTTTCTGTATCACAAATACCGACCTCAAGGGCATTGTCCAATCTTTGCTAGTGTTACGCTAGTTTTCTCGTCCACTGCAGGTGTGTTCGGCAAAGGTGGTTGCGAGCCCCCGCAACCAAACGCCAAAGGGCCCCAATCGGGGCCCTTGACGTTGGTGGGGTAGGATCTGAACCTACGACCGTAGGTATGAGCGGCGACCGTGGCGCCAGTGGCGCCGCGTAAGCGCCGCGAATGGTTCAAATCCTACCCCCGCAACCAACGCCAAGGGCCCCGCAAGGGGCCCTTCGTCATTCGCCGGATGAAGCCCTACCGGTGCCGTATTTAATGGCTATCAATTTCTTGCGGCAATATGACACCAGCCTGCCGCGCTCGTCGCGTTAGCGTGGCGGCCCCGGAGGCATCGAGGCGACTGTTGCTCATTCGAAATACTCCGAATGCATGCGTTGAATCTCTGAGATGATGTCGTCCAGACGGTGCAGATGTTGCCGGGCGATCGCCGTGGCCTCTTCGGCTGACCCGCTTCCGAGGGCACGGGCGAGCTTGCGGTGATCTTCCAGCAGCGTTGCCGCTTCACGTTCCCTTCCAAGGCCGAGCATGCAGAGACGGTCGACCTTCTGCTTACATTCCTCGATTGTCTGGATAGTCATGGAACAGCCGCCCAGTTCGCAGATCAGCTTGTGAAACTCCTGGTCCCGCGCGTGGAAGGTTTCGGACTGGCCGGTTTCAATCGCCTGCTGCTGCTGATCCAGATTGCGCTCCAGAATCTCCGCTCGGCGGTCATCCCACACCGTACAGGCGCGCCGGATCACTTCCAGCTCGACCGCCAGCCGGACGAACCGCGCATGGGCGATGCGCTCCATCGAAAAACCGCGCACCTCGGTGGCCTTCTGAGGGCGAATCAGCAGCAGGTCCAGATTGGCGAGGCGGTTGAAAGCGTCGCGTACCGGCTGACGAGAGACTCCGAAACTGCGGGCGACCTCGGCCTCCGAAAGCTTTATACCCGGCAACAGCTTCAGCGACACGATGTCCTCGTGCAGCGTGTCGAACACCACGTCCGTCGTGGTGCGGCGTTCCAATAGGTTCGCGGTTTCCAACATCTCGCGCCTTCTTTGTTTCGGCCATACTCCAAAATCCGCAAGGGCGGTGCAAAGGCCCGCCGAAGCTTGCGGTCGTGCCGCGCTCGACAATCTCTCGGTCGATTTCCGCTTGACAATACTAGGATACTAGTCGACGGTTCAAGTCAAATCATGTGTGATGACGTTCGCTGAAAGCGCTGGTGTAGCCGTCATCGGCAGAAGAAGCGAAGAGGAAACGCGATGAGTGAAGCAGCCGTACAAGAGGGCGCCGCCGCGGGAACGCTAGTTGGGAAGGTCGCCATCGTGACCGGCGGCGGCCGTGACATCGGCCGGGCCTGCGCCTTGCGGCTGGCCGCGGCCGGTGCGGCGGTTGCGATCAATTATCACAGTTCCTCGGAAGGTGCCAACAGCGCCGTGAAGGAAATCCTAGCGCTCGGCGGCAAGGCGTTGGCGAAGCAGGGCGACATGACCGCCGATGCGGACGTCGCCGCGCTTGCAGAGGAGACGGCTGCGGCATTCGATGAACGAATTGACATCCTCGTCCATGTGACGGGCGGGTTGCTGGCGCGCAAGACCATGGCCGAAATGGACATCGACCACTGGAACCGCGTGATGGACCTGAACGCCACCTCCTACGTGCGCGCGGTCAAGGCCGTTCTTCCGCACATGACAAGCGGAGGCTCTATCGTCGGGCTGGCCAGCCAGGCCGGGCGCGATGGAGGTGGGCCGGGCGCGGTCGCCTATGCCGCCGCGAAAGGCGCGGTGATGACGATGACCCGCGGACTGGCCAAGGAGCTGGGACCGGACATCCGCGTCAACTCCGTCTGCCCCGGAATGATCGACACCGACTTCCACAACACCTTCACCAAGACCGAAGTGCGCAGCCATGTTGCGAACATCACGCCGCTGAAACGTGAGGGCACGTCGCAGGACGTGGCGAACCTGGTGGCGTATCTGGCGTCGGACCAGGCGGCGTTCATCACTGGCGCCAACATCGACATCAACGGAGGCCTGCTCTTTTCCTGACCGGCCTTCGCCGGTGTCACCGATTTCATCATCCAAGGGAGGACAACATGTACCGGAATTTTTCTAAGCTGGCGCTTAGCGCGGTAGCGGCCCTGTCGCTGTTGAGTGGCGCGGCCACAGCGGCAGAATGGCGGGGATGGAACATCCATGTTGAGGGCTATCCAAATACCGTCGCGATGGACAAGTTCGCCGAGTTGCTGGGCGAGAAGACCGACGGTGAAATCACCCTGCAGATGTTCCACGGCGGCACGCTCGGCAGCCAGCCCGACGCGATCGAACAGGTGCGTTTGGGCGGGCTGGAAATCGGCAACTTCAACCTCGGCCCGATCGGCCCAATCGCATCGGCGGCGAACGTCGTTTCGCTTCCCTTCATCTTCAAGGACGTGCCGCACATGTTCCGCGTTCTCGAAGGCGAAGGCGGCAAGATGATCGCCGACGGCATGACGGCCAAGGGCCTCGTGCCGCTGGCTTGGTACGACGCCGGGGCGCGCTCTTTCTACAATGCCGGAAAGCCGATCAACGCGCCGACGGATGTGTCTGGAATGAAGGTGCGGGTCATGAACAACGACCTCTACTCGGGCATGATCTCTCAACTCGGGGGCAACCCGTCCCCGATGGCTTTCGCTGAGGTCTACCAGGCGCTCAAGACCGGCGTGGTCGACGGCGCGGAGAACAACTGGCCGTCTTATGAATCGACCGGGCATTTCGAGGTGGCCGGGTACTATTCGCTCAGCCAGCACCTGATCATCCCCGAATGCCTCTGCATCAACGCCGATGCCTACAACGGGTTGTCGGACGAGTTGAAAGCGGCAGTGACGGAGGCGGCTATCGAATCTGCGGAGTTGCAGCGCGAGCTCTGGGCCGAGCGCGAAGAGGCGAGCCGCAAAAAGGTCGAGACAGCCGGCGTCGTCACCAACGAAGTCGCGGACAAGGCGCCATTCCAGGAGGCGATGATGCCGGTCTACGAAGCCTATCTGTCGGAAAATCCTGATCTGCGGCCGCTGGTCGAATTGATCCGGGCGACCGATTAAGATTGCCAAGATTGGCACCGCTGCGTCCGGCCTGACGCTGGACGCAGCCCTTCGGGGGAATCGGCATGACCGAACAGCAAGTCCATCGGCACTCGTCAGCCTTTATCAGGGGAATGGATGCTGTTCTGGACGGTATCGCCGCGATATGCCGGCTACTGACCGGCGTGTCCATGGTTGTTCTCACCGTCACCTTCGGCTGGCTCGTATTCGGTCGTTACGTCCTGAACTCGACGCCGACTTGGGTTGAGCAGGTCGCCCTGCTGCTGATCATGGTTATCGCCTTTATCGGTGCGGCCGTTGGTGTTCACGAGCACTGGCATCTTTCCGTGACCACGCTGCGCAGCTCCGTGGCTCCGCGTGTGCGATCGGTCTTCGTGGCCGTGACCGACCTGCTGCTGGCGGGTTTCGGAATACTGATGCTGTGGTACGGGACGCAGCTGACGATGTTCAAATGGGGTTCGAATATTCCGCTGATCCAGATGCCTGAAGGCCTGCGATCGCTGCCTCTAACCGTCGGCGGCGGTTTAATCCTGCTGTTCTCGCTGGCCCATCTCCTGCGGCTCGTGCTGGGGCGCGACCCGCGCAGCGACATCATACAGTAGGAAATCCCGATGGGGCTGCTCTTTCTTCTCGGCCTGTTTGCGTTCTGCGTCGTCATCGGCGTGCCGGTTGCTTTCGCGCTCGGCATATCGGCCCTAGCGGCGTTCTGGTACGAGGGACTGCCGCTGATGATCGGGTTTCAGAGGATCATCAGTGGAATCAATGTTTTCTCACTGATGGCGATCCCATTCTTCATCTTCGCCGGAGAGCTGATGTTCCGCGGCGGCATCGCCATGCGCCTAGTCAAGTTCGCTTCGGCCGCCGTCGGGGCCGTCCGGGGCGGGCTCGGCATCGTCAACGTATTTTCGTCTATGCTGTTTGGCGGCATCTCCGGGTCGGCGGTGGCCGATATTTCGGCGCTGGGTTCGATCTTGATCCCGGTGATGAAGGAGAAGGGATACGACGCCGACTACGCCGTGAACGTCACCGTCACCTCGTCGATCGCCGGAATTATCATCCCGCCGAGCCACAACATGATCATCTTCGCCATCGCTGCAGGCGGAGGCATCTCGATCTCCAAGCTGTTCCTTGCCGGGGTCGTGCCCGGCGTATTGATGTGCCTGTGCCTGGCGGTGGCGGCGTATCTCGTGGCGGTTCGGCGCGGCTACCCCGCCGAACCGTTCCCCGGCTGGATCGCGCTCGGCCTGAGTTTTGTCGGCGCCATTCCCGGCCTGCTGACCGCCGTCATCATTGTCGGAGGCGTACTTTCTGGGGTGTTCACGGTGACCGAATCCGGGGCCTTCGGGACGATATACGCATTCCTCGTGACGCTGCTGGTCTATCGCAGCCTGAGCTGGGAGAACTTCCGCATCGCCGTCAGGCAGTCGGTCCGGACGACGGCAATGGTGATGATCCTGATCGCCTGCGCCGGCGCATTCGCATATATGCTGACATTCTACAGGGTGCCGGACAAGACGGTGGTGTTGCTAACCGGGATTACCGACAATCCGATCCTGATCCTGCTGATGATCAACGCCGTGCTGCTGGTGCTCGGGATGATCATGGACATGGCCGCGTTGATCCTGATCTGCACGCCGATCTTCCTGCCGGTCGCCCACAGCCTCGGTATGGACCCGCTGCAATTCGGCATTATGATGATAGTGAATTTGGGCCTCGGTCTGTGCACGCCGCCGGTGGGAACTTGCCTGTTTGTCGGTTGCGCTGTCGGCAAGCTGCCAATCGAAAAGGCGGTGCGGACGATCTGGCCGTTCTATCTGGCGATCTTCGTGGCACTCATGACGATCACCTTTATTCCAGCGATTTCATTGACCTTGCCGCGGCTTATTGGCCCGTAGATCGATGTAACCTCATGATGGAATTGCTGCCGCCGCATCCCTTGGTCGATCGAAATTTTTGAACCCGAAGAGTGACTGGGTCAGGGCGATTGGAGCGAGGCTGATATGGGCAATCTCAGTATCGAGGATATATGCCGACTTGCGCCGGTGGTACCGGTCCTGGTGATCGAAGACCCCGATACCGCTGTACCGCTGGCTGAGGCGCTGGTTGCCGGCGGGTTGCGGGCGCTGGAGATCACGTTGCGCACCCCGGCGGCTCTCGGCGCGATCAAGGCTATCTCGAATGCAGTCCCGGACGCAGTGGTCGGCGTAGGCACCCTCCGTAGCGCAGGCGATGTGGACGACGCCGTGAAGGCGGGTGCGCGGTTTGCTGTCTCGCCCGGTTTGAGCCACGCGATTCTCAACGCCGCCCAGGCCGCCGCACTGCCTATGCTTCCGGGCGTCGCCACGCCGTCCGAGGCAATGGCCGCCGCAGAGCGCGGATTCGATCTGCTGAAATTCTTCCCTGCCGAGGCCAATGGCGGAGTCTCCGTCCTGAAAGCCTGGGCAAGCCCGCTGAGCGGTCTCGAGTTCTGCCCGACCGGCGGCGTGACCGCGGAAAACGCTATCGACTACCTCTCGCTGCCAAACGTCATCTGTGTCGGGGGCTCATGGGTCGCGCCACATTCGGCGATCCAGGGCCGTGACTGGGACAGGATCACCGAGCTGTCGCGAGAGGCCTGGGGCTTAGCGGGTCCGCGGGTAGCGAAAGCGGGATGAAGATAGTTTCGGGCGAGACGATTGGCCTTTGTGCCGGAAGCAGTCTTCTTCAATGTGCCGACAACCTCGAACCCACCTCAAAAGACTTTTCTCAGCTCCGATTTGATACGTTCTTGAAGATATCCGGCCCCCGCAGCCAACATTAAACCCGGCGCCTCGCCGGGTTTTTTGTGGGTGGGGTAGGATCTGAAGCTTTGATCTCCTGTGGTTCCCAGCCGCCTCATAACTTGAAGACTGCGGCCGTGAAGGAAACGGCAAACGGCTAAGAGTGCATACTGCACCAACAACGGGTACTGGCAACTTGACCGGCCTGTTCAAGTTTGTGCTTTTTGTATCTTTGCTCGACGTTCTTCCCTCATGAATTCCGACCCTGGCCTTCCAGCGGCGGGCGCTTGCTTGAGACGTCCATCACGTTTTCCAACGCCTTGCCGACCCGGAGCAGTCGCGATTCCTCGAACAGTCCGCCCCAGAGTGAGACCCCTTGCGGAACTTCGAACACCGTTTCGGAGTCGATCGCTTCACCAAGATCGAGACGCCCTTCCGCCAGGGACAGTTCGGAGCGTGTCGGCACCTTGTGGAATCCAGCCCGCAGATGCAGACAGGGGTGTCCCGTAAAGTTGCTGGCGACCAACATCGGACCTGTCGAAAATGGTCCGATCAGTACATCGATCTCCGTAAACATTGTCCCAAGCGCCTCCATGACACGGCGCCGTAGGCGGTCGAGCTGTACGTGATCGACCGCCGAAAGGAACCGGGCCTTGCGAAATGCGTTGGGCCAGGCGCCATCGTCCTGGCGGGAAAGCGTGTCATCGGCATCCGTGAGCGTCAATTGCTCGAAGCTTGCTGCCGCTTCGGCATAGAGCGTCGCGATCAGCGTTTCGTAAGGCAGATCCGGCAGGGCAACCGCCGTCATCTTCAGTCCAAGATCACGGGCCGCCTGCAGCGCGACACGATCCACTTCTGTCACCGCGTCATCCTCGTAAGCTGCCGGCAACCAACCGAGCCGCAAGCCGTCGAGGCCGGCCAGGGCGTCGTGATTGAACGGCATGTCGATCGACCCTGGATCGCGCGCGTCGCCCCCATTTATCGCGGCAAGCACGAGCCCTGTGTCCTCCACTGACCGGCAGATCGGGCCCACTTTGTCGAGCGACCAGCACAGCGCCATGCAGCCCGCGCGCGATACGCGGCCATAGGTCGGACGCAATCCAGTCGTGCCGCATCGCTCGGACGGCAAGGTGATGGATCCCAGTGTCTCGGTGCCGATTGCGAAGCCGCAGAGGCCGCCTGCCGTTGCTGACGCCGACCCGGCGCTGGAGCCACTGGATCCTTCCTCGAGGTTCCACGGATTGCGAGTCTTGCCGCCCAGCCAGATGTCTCCATAGGCAAGCGCACCGACCGAAGACTTGCCAAGAAGCACCGCGCCGGCCGCCCGCAACCGCTCGGCCACGGCAGCATCGCCCTCCGCGATGCGATCGGACCACGGTTCGGCCCCCCATGTCGTTCGGACGCCATCGACGTCGAAGATGTCTTTGAGCGCGTATGGAATTCCGTGCAGCGGCCCGAGATAGGTGCCGGCGCGCAGCAAGGCATCCATTGCGTCCGCCTGGGTACGGGCTCGGTCCGCGGTGACGGTCACAAAGCACTCGAGCTTGGGCGCGAGCGCCTCGATCCGCGACAGATAGATCCCGGTAAGGCGACGGCTGGTCAGCGCCCCTATACGGATCCAGTGCGCCAGGTGCGTCACAGGTGCAAAGGCGATGCTCTGGTCGTTATCCGGCAGAGCCCCAGGATCTTCGGCACTCCATCGCACGGGGCCCTGGGGGCCTGGCGCACGAAAACCGGGCAGCCGCGGGTCAAAGCGTGTCGCAGGTGCGAGCGAATTCGGAAAAACCATCGCGCGCCGCCTCAGGGCGTTCTCGATCTGCGGCGCAAGGTTGCCCAGCATCATCGCCCGTTCCTGATCGGTGTAGGAGACGCCCAGCACTTGTTCCGCCGCCGCGATCGTTTCCGTCTTGAAGTCCATCGCTGACCCCTCCCGCTTGACAATTCCCGGATATCCTAGCGCAGGGCCTGCCCGCAAAGAAGACGCACGGCGAATTATTGACGCATCTTGGCCCAGTCCCTAGCATCGCCTGACGGCTCAAAATTTTGGTTCTTAAAAAATTTTATAAGAGGAGAGAGTCATGAGAATGGGGCAACGAAAAGGGTTTGGCCTCGCGGCGATAGCAGGTGCCATCCTGCTCACGGGCGCAGCGGGCGACTTAGTGGCGCAGGAGGGGAAACACGGCGGCACGCTCGTTGCGGCCTTCTCGGCCGATCCGGGCGGCTTCGACCCTGCCAGGGGTCCGAGTGGGATGTCCCATGTGGTCATCGAGCAGGTATATTCCACGCTTTTGAACCTCGATGCCGACGCTAAGCCCTATGCCGGGATCGCCGAAAGCTGGTCGGCGGCGGGGGACGGGATGTCCTGGACTTTCAAATTGCGCCCGGGTCTGACCTTTCACGATGGCGAGGCGTTGACCGCCGAAGATGTGGTCTTCACCTTCGAACGCATCCTCGATCCGGAGTCGGGCTATGCCTACAGCTCGCAAATCGAGACCATCGACGAAGTGGTCGCCGTTGACGATCTGACGGTTGAGTTCAAGCTTAACCGCGTGACCGGTCCGTTTGAAATTTACATGGCCTTTCCCGGTTCCTCGATCGTGCCAAAGGATCTGGTCGAGTCGGGCCACGATCTGAACGCCGAGCCTGTGGGAAGCGGGCCCTTCAAGTTCGTCTCCTATACGCCGCGCAATGTCATCGAATTCGTCAAGAATGAAAACTATTACGAAGAAGGCCGCCCCTACTTCGACGCAATGAGTTACCGGATCGTCTCCGATGCGACCGCACTCTCGAACGGTCTGAAATCCGGGGAAATCCAGTTCTCCAACGAGGTGCCGCCGAAAGACTGGCAAGCGATCATCTCGAAATCGAACATGGTCGACGCCTCCATCGAGGGCTCGCGCTACTATTGGATGGTCCCGAACCACAAGCGCGAGCCACTCGGCAACCCGCTCGTGCGTCAGGCGATTGCACACGCGCTCAACCGCCAGGCCATCGTGCAGGGTGCTTTCTTCGGCCAGGCGACACCGATCGTTGGCGGTGTGATCCCGGAGTGGAACTGGGGCTATGCAGGGCTTAAGTTCTTCGAGCCCAAGGGCAACATCGAAAAAGCCAAACAGCTGCTGGCCGAGGCCGGCGTCGCGCCGGGAACGCCAATTACGCTCACCATGGTTTCCTCGTGGCCACCGATGATGTCGATGGCACCTATCATCCAGGCGAACCTCTCCCAGATCGGCCTTAAAGCCGAGATCGACACGATGGAAGTGCCGCGCTACTGGGACGAGATCTGGGGACCGAGTAAGTTCGATCTGACGGCAATGTACTGGCTGTCCCCGCTGGCCGACCCAGATGATTTTGTCACCAACACCTACGCGACAACCGCGGCCGTGAATGTGCAGCAGGGCGGGTCCAAGGAAATGGACGACCTGATGCTGGCCGCGAAGTCCGCCGTTACGCCGGAAGAGCGCAAGGCGCTTTACCGCCAGCAGCAGGAACTGTCGCTGGAGACAATGGACGTCATCCCGCTGGTCAACGGCTGGGTATTGACCGCACACACCGACAAGCTGAAGAACTTTAAGCCGATGCGTACGGGCTTCCTGAAGACGCTCAAGGACGCCTGGCTGGAATGACCGTCATGCGAACAGCGGCACGGCCGGTGGGACAATCCCCCGGCCGTGCCGCAGAGCTGATTTGATGCTGCGTCTGATCCTCTGGCGGCTGGCATCGTTTGTTCCGACACTGTTCGTGGCGTCGGTGATTCTGTTTGTGGCCGTCAACGTTGTGCCCGGATCCGCCGCGCGGTCCGCGCTCGGAATCCAAGCCACTCCCCAGGCGCTCAAGCGATTCGAACACCAGCACGGATTGGATCGCCCCCTGGTGGTCCAGTACGTTGAATGGGCCGGAAAGGCGGTCTGGGGCGACTTCGGCACCTCGTTCCAGAACGCAGTCCCGGTGGGACCGGATGTGCGCAAGCGCCTGCCCGTCACCCTGCAACTCGCGGGCATGGCCTTTTTGGTGGCGCTGGTCCTATCGATACCTCTCGGCGCGCTGGCGGGCTTTCGACACCAGAGCGGAACGGACGGCGTGATCACGACGGTCGCGACCCTTTTCGGGTCGATGCCGAACTTCTGGCTGGCGACACTTCTGATCTATTTCTTCTCGCTCCGTTTGGGTTGGCTGCCCACGGGAGGCTACACAGCGTTCACCGTGGATTCTGTTGCCAACCTGAAAGGCATGCTATTGCCCAGCATCGCGCTCGGCTTTGTCTCCTCCGGCCTGCTGATCCGCATCATGCGCACAGCCGTCATTGAAATCATGGCCTCGAACTTTGTCGAAACGGCCCGCTCTAAGGGCGTGTCAAACCTGCGTTTGGTCACCATCCATGTCCTGCGCAATGCCATGATCCCGTTCTTGACCGTGAGCGCAGTGGAGTTCGGATTTCTGGTTGGCAGTGTGGTGATCGTCGAGGACGTGTTCCGCATTCCCGGCATCGGCTCGCTGGTCCTGGTGGGCATCATAAATCGCGACTACCCGGTGCTGCTGGCGGCGGCAATGTCGATCACCGTGATCGTTTTGATTGCCAACCTGCTGGTCGACCTTGCCGCACAGATCATCGATCCCCGCCAGGTCCGCACGGGGCACTGAGCATGCTCGCAAACTTCAATTGGCGGCGATACGGGCTGGTGGCCATCACACTGCCGATCGTCGCACTGGTGTTTATCGCTTCCGCCACCGCACCGGCGATCGCGCCCTACGATCCCTACGAACTCGACGTTCTAGTGATGCTCGAGGCGCCCACGAGCGCCCATCTTCTGGGCACCGACGAGTTGGGCCGAGATGTGCTCAGCCGAGTGATCCATGCCTCGCGCATCTCCATCATTGTCGGACTCGTCGCGGTTCTGATCGGGGCCATCGGCGGCACGGTGATCGGAATCCTCGCCTCTTATATCGGCGGTGTTGTTGATGCCCTGCTGATGCGCTTCATGGATATCGTGTTCTGCTTCCCGGCGATCCTTCTGGCCGTCATCTTGATGGCCAATCTCGGCACGTCGGTCCTCAATGCCATGCTTGCCATCGGGATCATCTTCATTCCCGGATTCGCCCGCCTCACCCGTGCCGTCGCGCAAACCGTCCAACGTCAGTCCTTCTTGGAGGCCGCAATCTGCCTCGGCCTGCCCGGCTACCGCATCGTCGTCAGAGAGATCCTGCCCAATGTGATCGGCCCTGTCGTGGTGGAGGCCGCCGTGGCTTTCTCTTACGCCGTCCTGCTTGAATCCGCACTGTCATTCCTCGGCCTGGGCGCGCAACCGCCCGAGCCGTCCTGGGGCAACATGATCAACACCGGACGCGGCTTTATCGATCAGGCGCCATGGATCAGCCTTGCCCCCGGGGCTGCGCTGTTCGTGACCGTTTTCAGCTTCAACTTGCTCGGCGACGGCCTGCGAGACGTTCTGGACCCGAAACTCGATGATTGATGACGCCGCCCTGCCACCCCAAGGCGGCAATGGGACGCCGCTTCTGCAGGTCGAGGGGCTCCAGATCGCGCTCCGTAGCCGGGGCCGGCCGGCGGTGCCGATCGCGCGCGATGTCTCTCTGCATGTCAACGCGGGCGAAATAGTCGGCTTGATTGGCGAATCCGGCAGCGGCAAGTCGGTGACCGCGAAATCCCTGATTGGCATGCTGCCCCGCCGGATCGATGTTGTCGGCGGAACCGCACAGTTTAGCGGCCGGGACCTTTTGCAGCTCAGCCCTGCGGACATGCGCGCCGTCCGCGGTGCCGAAATATCGTTGATCCCGCAGGACGCGCTGCACGCGCTCAATCCGGTCCAGAACGTCGGGCGCCAGGTCGGCGAGCCGATCGCCGTGCACACCCGCAACACAATGGCGCAGATCCGGGTACGCGTGGTGCGTCTGTTGGAGCGCGTGCAAATCCCAAATCCGGCCGCCCGCGCGAAGGACTATCCCCACCAGTTCTCCGGTGGAATGCAGCAGCGCGCCCTTACGGCGATGGCCCTGTCGATGGAACCGCCGCTGATCCTCGCCGACGAACCTACCACCGCACTCGACGTGACGATCCAGGCCGAGATCATAAAGCTGATCCGCGACCTGCGGGAACAGACCGGGACGAGCTTTCTGTTCATCTCGCACGATCTCGGTTTGGTCTCCAGCCTATGCGACCGGATCTATGTGATGTATGCCGGCGAGATCGTGGAGAGTGGAATTCGGGATGAAATATTTGGGCAACCGCGCCATCCCTACACCCGCGCCCTGATCGGTTCTGCGCCGCGGTTGCGCGGCAATCCCGCAAAACTCTTCACCATTCCCGGCCGCATCCCGCAACCTACCGAGGAGATTGCCGGGTGCCGCTTCCGGCCCCGCTGTCCCCTTGCCGAGGTGCGCTGCGCCACGCCGCCGCCCCTCCGCGTGGACGACGATGGTCACGCGGCCCGTTGCTGGTTGGCTTAGGCGGTGTTGATCGCGGCAAAAAACCTCAGCAAAACCTACCGGCGTGGTGGCCTATTTGCACGCGGTCCGGGCGTTCTTGCGATCGACGGCGTGACCTTCTCGCTGGAGCCGGGCCAATCGCTCGGCATCGTCGGAGAATCCGGATCAGGCAAATCCACACTGCTTCGCACGATCCTGCGGCTGACGCCCTACGATACTGGTTCCCTCACCTACGGCGGCGCCGAGATCGCGACAATGGACAAGGCCGCCGTGCTCGGCTTTCGCCGGCGCGTACAACCGGTATTCCAGGATCCCTATTCCACCTTCAACCCACGGTTTTCCATCGGCGCCTCGATCAGCCTCGGCGCCCGGCTTCTCGAACAGGAACGAGGCACAAGCTTGCCGGAAATCGTCGAACGCCTGCTATCGGACGTCGGCCTCGATCCGGCTTTGGCCAAGGCGCTGCCGCACCAGCTTTCGGGCGGCCAGCGCCAAAGGGCCGCGATCGCCCGGGCATTGGCCGTCAAACCGGACGTCCTGCTGCTCGACGAGCCCACTTCGGCGCTCGATGTCTCGGTCCAGTCCCAAGTCCTGAACCTCTTCAAGGATCTGCGGGAACGCTATGCCTTCTCGATGATCCTGGTGACCCACGATTTGCCGGTCGTCAGTTTTATGTGCGACACCATTCTGGTGATGAAGGCGGGGGCCGTCGTCGAAAGTGGCCCAACGGCGCAGATCGTTAGTCATCCCGCAACCGACTACGCCCGCCGGCTGGTTGCCGCCGCCCCCGAGCCGCCGCAATGAGACATCCGGGAAAGGAATTCCCCCGCAACCGGCACCGATCTACATCGATGTTGCCAAAGTAGAAAGTTGCGTCCACGAGCTCGCCAAATTCGGCTCTTGCGGTGAATCCGGCGTCTGGCGATTTGCCTGTTCGCTCGAATGGGTGGTGGCCATGGACGCATACAGGAACTGGGTCGAGGAGGCCGGGACCAAGCAGATTGGCTTAGCCCACTTTCTGGTCGAACGTTCCGATGCCGCGATCGAATGGGCTGACAAGGCAATACTCCCTATGCCGACGTGGTATTTGGGGCACTTTCGGCATCGTCACATAAACTGGGCTGGCAGGGATGTGCGAGTGAGATAAGGCTGAGCCGATGCGCCA